>NZ_JAPDBM010000013.1:0-83224 GCF_027705265.1 Aeromonas sp. QDB11
GCTCGACTTGCATGTGTTAGGCCTGCCGCCAGCGTTCAATCTGAGCCATGATCAAACTCTTCAATTTAAGTTTGGTTTGCGTTCATTCATTACCGAGGCAATGAACTTCAGCGGCTCAATGAATTGCTGAAATAAACTGTTCGACTTCTTATTGCTAAGAAATCGTCTTGGTCACTTCACCAGACATTGAAAATCAACAAAATTGTTTGATGTTCGATGCTGTGAGTGCCCACACAGATTGCTTGATTCAAATTGTTAAAGAGCGACGCAACAGTTCGTTGCTGCGGGAGTGGAATTCTACTCAACCGCCTTCTCGAGTCAAGCCTTATTTTCAAAGGCTTTTCGAGGTTATCGACTTGGCTTTCTGCGTTGCCGCTTGCCCTGTCGATGGAGGCGCATTATAGGGAGTTGAATCTTTCTGGCAAGGGTAAATTGCATGTTTTTTTGATAAAACCGCACAACCGTTCAAACAACAAACAATGAGAGGGAAATTTGAACCGAATCACACATTCCGGAGGTAGATGACAGCCAAGTCCCCCCCCCCTTCAGCTCATATAAACCATTTCAGATTGTTGACGCGCCAGCCAAAGCTCCTCCATCTCCAGCAAGGTTTGATAGATTTTCTCCGCCTGCTCTGGCCGGCTGAACAGATACCCCTGCCCATAAAGATGGATATCGGTCAGAGATTGCAGCACATCCAGCTGGGCCTGAGTCTCAATTCCTTCACAAACCAAACTCTTGCCCAGCATGGATCCCATACGGCAGATATTGGCGACCAGTTCGGATGCCTCCATTGAGGTGTCAATGCCCTGTATAAAGGAGCGATCGATCTTCACCTTACTGACCGGCAGTTTTTGCAGATAACTCAACGATGAATAACCGGTACCAAAATCGTCCAATGCCAGCAGCACCCCCTGCTGATTGAGATCCTGCATCAGTTGCAGCGAGTTCTTCACTTCCCGCATGGTGGTATCTTCCGTGACCTCCAGAACCAGACTACTGGCAGGCAGGTGGTGCTCCATCAATGCCTTGGCCACCAGTTTGAGCAAATTGCGCTGGTACATGCCCGGCGAAATATTCACGCACATCTGCAGATCGACCATACCAAGCTGGTGCCACTGATAGAGCTGCTCGCAAGCGGTGTTCAGCACCCAGCTACCAACCCGTTCGGCAAGCTGGAACTCTTCTGCCACCATGATCACTTCGTTTGGCGGAATAAAGCCGAGCTCCGGATGCCGCCAGCGCAGCAGTGCCTCGACAGCTTCGCAGCGGCCACTCTCGAGATTGACGATGGGTTGGTAATAGAGCTCCAGCGCATTGTGCTCCAGCGCCATGATCATGTCCGAGGCCAGATGCTTGCGCCGAGCCGTCTCGTTGAGCAGGGAGTTATCGTAAATCACATAGGGAACATGGGTCTTGCGACTATGGAACAGGGCCTGTTCCGCCCGACTCAACAGCTCCTGAGTCTTGTCGCTGTCCATCGGATAGAAGGCAATACCGATCCCGACTTCCAGCCGGAAGGGATAGTCGTCATAGACGATATCCTGCTTCAGCGCGTGCAGCAGGCGCGCGACCAGCTCCCTGACCTGACGCAGGTCACTGCTGCCACGCTGAATAATGGCAAATTGATCGCCTCCCAAGCGCCCGCTCCACTCGCCCTCCTCACACAGCACCTTGATCCGTTTGGCAAACTCGCTGAGCAGATGATCACCGGTGTCATAGCCAAACTTGCTGTTGATATCCCTGAAGTCGTTGATATCGACCAACACCAGCCCGAACGGTACTTCCTGAGTGGCATACAGCTCCATCCGCTCCAGCAAGGCAACTCGATTGGACAACCCGGTCAACGGATCCCGTCTGGCCGCCCTGAAATGACGACGCCCTTCATATATAAGCAGCATACTGAGCAGCAGCACCGAGATAACCAGACCGGAGACCATCAGCAACAAAGCATTGCGCAGCTGGCCAAAATGGCGATCGTTCTCGGAGTAGACGTTGATGTTCTTCTGCATCACAGAGGCGAGGGAGTAGGAGAGTGGCTCTTGCAGCGGGGCAAGGCGCATCATGATCTGCTGATAATCGGGCGCCCCGCTCTGCAACTTGGTGATATCGGGTTCTATTTGGCGAATATTGGTTTCAATCAGCTGCACCAGACGCAAGGTTTTCTGCTTGTCCTGCATGCTCTTGCGCAACTGACCGCTCAACAGGATGGGCGTTCTACTCCAGAGAATGTCATAACGCAGCATCAAGGTGTCATGATCAATCCCGCCATAGTGATAGACCTCGACCGCATTGAGGAAACGCCCGAGCTCCAACTGCAACTGCATCAGCGCCCAGGAAACATCGTAGGTGTATTTCTCCATCGCTCTGGTCGCATTCTGGATCTGCATCAGGCAATAGAGAGTGCTCCCGGTAAACGACAGGATGGATACATACAGAATGACGAGCAGTGGCCACGCCCTAGTCTTTCCTTTCACCCTATGCTCCCGTGCAATTTTTATCAGTGCTGAATGTCTATCAAATCAAGTTGCCAGATCATCATGTCGGTATATTCGGATCGCTTCAATTCCGGATATTGATCAAGAGGCAGCATAAACCAGACCGGCCCCTTGTCACGCACCCGCATGACAGCGCCATTGTCTTCCCATGCAAGGATCGGGTCATATTTGGCGACCTTGTCCCATTCAATGCGGATCTGGAAACTGTTCAGCGCCGTCAGCGTAATGGTCTTGCCATCCGCGCCGACCGCAGCCAATACATCGGCCAGTTTCGGCCCTCTGTAGGTGTGCGGCTTATCCACCCAGGGGTTGCCGGTCACTATCTCATGTTGCGGCAGTGCCTGCAGTTTGGCCAGATCAAACAACACCTTGCCATCAACTTCGTCTGCCGAGCTGATGTTGCCACCCACTTTCAGGATCACCGGCCCGGTCAGTGCCTCAGCAGCCATAACCGGCATGATGACCAATGAACACAGTAGTGCCAGCCAACCAAACATCTTCATATCGCCCCCAAATTTGCTGTCTCAACAGACTCAGTTTAGTCAGATATAAAAAAACGGCTCGCCTTGGGCGAGCCGTTTCTCAAACAGAGCAAGGGTGATGATTACATCATGCCCATGCCACCCATGCCGCCCATGTCAGGCATGGCAGGGGTATCTTTCTTCGGCAGTTCGGTGACCATGCACTCGGTGGTGATCATCAGACCGGCGATGGAAGAGGCAAACTGCAGGGCAGAACGGGTTACCTTGGTCGGATCCAGGATACCCATGGCCAGCATGTCGCCATACTGCTCGGTGTATGCGTTGTAACCGAAGTTGCCTTCGCCGTTCTTCACTGCGTTGGCAATGACGGAAGCTTCTTCACCGGCGTTGATCACGATCTGACGCAGCGGGGCTTCCATGGCGCGCAGCGCAACCTTGATACCCACGTTCTGGTCTTCGTTGTCACCACGCAGGCCAGTCAGCTTGGCTGCTACGCGCACCAGCGCCACACCACCACCGGCAACCACACCTTCTTCAACAGCGGCGCGGGTAGCGTGCAGAGCATCTTCAACCCGTGCTTTCTTCTCTTTCATCTCGACTTCGGTGGCTGCGCCAACCTTGATCACGGCAACACCGCCAGCCAGCTTGGCTACGCGCTCTTGCAGCTTCTCACGATCGTAGTCGGAAGAGGTCTCTTCGATCTGCTGACGGATCTGGGCAACACGACCTTCGATCACACCGGCATCACCCACGCCATCGATGATGGTGGTGTTCTCTTTGGTGATGACGATGCGCTTGGCACGACCTAGATCTTCCAGAGTCGCTTTTTCCAGCTCCATGCCAACTTCTTCAGAGATGACGGTACCGCCAGTCAGTACGGCGATATCCTGCAGCATGGCCTTGCGACGGTCACCGAAGCCAGGCGCCTTGACGGCAGCCACTTTCACGATACCGCGCATGGTGTTGACCACCAGAGTGGCCAGGGCTTCGCCTTCTACGTCTTCGGCAACAATCAGCAGCGGCTTGCCAGCTTTGGCAACGCCTTCCAGCACCGGCAGCATTTCGCGGATGTTGGAGACTTTCTTGTCAACCAGCAGGATGAACGGGTCGTCCAGTTCAACAGAACCGGTCTCTTGCTTGTTGATGAAGTAGGGGGACAGGTAGCCGCGGTCGAACTGCATACCTTCAACAACTGCCAGCTCATCTTCCAGACCCTGACCATCTTCAACGGTGATGACGCCATCGCGACCCACTTTGTCCATGGCTTCGGCAATCAGCTTGCCCACTTTCTCGTCGGAGTTGGCGGAGATGGTGCCCACCTGAGCGATGGCATTGCTGTCGGCACACGGCTGAGACAGCGCTTGCAGCTCGGCAACAGCAGCCACAACGGCCTTGTCGATACCGCGCTTCAGATCCATCGGGTTCATACCGGCGGCAACGGCTTTCAGACCTTCGTTGACGATAGCCTGAGCCAGAACGGTTGCAGTAGTGGTACCGTCACCGGCGGCATCGTTCGCCTTGGAAGCCACTTCCTTGACCATCTGGGCGCCCATGTTCTGGAACTTGTCTTCCAGCTCGATTTCGCGCGCAACAGACACACCATCTTTAGTGATGGTCGGGGCGCCGAAGGACTTGTCCAGCACCACGTTGCGGCCTTTCGGGCCCAGAGTCACCTTGACGGCATCAGCCAGGATGTTTACGCCTTCCAGCATCTTGATGCGGGCTTCGTTACCAAACTTAACGTCTTTAGCTGCCATTTTTCTTCAATCCTTAAATCAATTCGGGGAAAAGGAGGATGGATTACTCTTCGACAATCGCCAGGATGTCGGTTTCGGAGAGGATCAGGACGTCCTGACCATCCAGCTTCTCGGTCTTCACACCGTAGCCTTCGTTGAAGATCACCTTGTCACCAACCTTCACGGCCAGCGCTTTGACTTCGCCATTATCCAGGATGCGACCAGTCCCCACGGCAAGCACTTCACCACGGGTGGACTTCTGGGCCGCAGTACCAGTCAAGACGATACCGCCGGCAGATTTGGCTTCAGCTTCGATGCGCTTGATGATGACGCGGTCGTGCAGTGGACGAATTTTCATCGATAACTCTCCCAAAATGAGTCTCATTGTTGCTTTGAGGAATGGCCGTTCCAGGCCAAATTAGATATGTCCCTGATGTGGGGCAGAGTTGCTAACCCTTCAAGGGCAAATACAAAAAAAATTTTTTCACGTACTATGAATATCTTCGATGGTTCACTCATGTCCGCACCCTGGTGCAAGGTCGGTTCACCCCGCCCCTTTTTCATGCCAGAACCTTCAAAGCCAGCTGTAGAGACGAGCCCTTGACCCGCACCAACCCCATGCTGACAGCCCCTATCCCGGTCGTACTGCGCCAGATGACGGGCCCCATGATCTTCGGCATCATCGCCATTCTGGCCTTCAACCTGGTCGATACCTTTTTTATCGGCATGCTGGGCACCCAGGCACTGGCCGCAATCAGCTTTACCTTTCCGGTCACCTTTGTGGTCACCTCGCTGGCGATGGGATTGGGCGCCGGATTGTCAGCGGTGATCGGTCACACCCTGGGACAGGGCAAACACGATGAGGCGGCCCACCTCACCACCGACAGTCTGTTTCTGGCGGTGATCATGGTGGCCCTGCTCTCCACGGGCGGCGCCCTCACCATCACACCGCTGTTTACCCTGCTGGGCGCCAGTGCCGAGCTTATCTCCCTCATCCATGACTACATGCTGATCTGGTATCTCACCGTCCCCATGCTGGTACTGCCCATGGTGGGCAATGCCGCCATCCGGGCGACAGGTGATACCAAAACCCCCAGTCTGGTGATGGCGGTGGCCGGACTGGTCAACGGGGTGCTGGATCCTCTGTTGATCTTCGGCATCGGTCCCTTTCCCGAATGGGGGATCCGCGGGGCCGCCATCGCGACCTCTATCTCCTGGTTGATGGCGATGCTGGTCAGCCTCTATATCCTGCGCCATCGGGAAGGCTTGCTGCTCTGGCGCCTCTCGCCGCGAGCACGGTTGCTATACCACTGGCGATCGCTGCTCCATGTCGCCGTTCCCGCCTCTTTTACCAATATGCTCAACCCCCTGGCCAACGCGGTGCTGATGACAATTTTTGCGGGCCTGGGTACCGAGGTTGTGGCCGCTTACGGCGCCGCATCGCGGGTCGAGGCGCTGCTGCTGATCGTGATGATGGCCCTCGCCTCCGTGCTGGCCCCTTTCATTTCGCAAAACTGCGGGGCAGGCAATCCGGCCCGCGCCAAGGCAGCGCTGCAAAGCTGCATGCGTTTCGCCTTGCTGTTCCAGCTCGCCATCTATGGCCTGACCTGGCTGCTCGCCCCGCTGATCGCCAATCTGTTTAGCGATCATCCGCAGGTCATTCGCCTGATTATTCTCTATCTGCATCTGGTGCCGATCGGTTACGGCTTTCAGGGTATGGTGATGCTACTGGCCTCCGCACTCAATGGCGTGCGGGCATCCAGTATCTCGTTCTTGTTCAACGGATTGCGACTATTTGGTTTTCTGTTGCCAGGAGCCTGGCTGGGGGCAAAGCTGGGGGGAGAACAGGGGATCTATCTGGGGATACTGCTGGCCAATCTGGCGGCAGGCACCCTCGCGTGGTGGTATGCCCGACACCGCTTCGAGGCGCTGTGCCATCAGGGCAAACCCTGATCAGTCACTCGCCTCGGGTTTTCGTCTCGTCGATTACTCTTTACGCTCACTCTTTGCGCTCAAATTCGCCTTCGATGGTGGTGCCGCCCTGCTTGGCGTGACCCAGATGATCATCTGACGGCGCGTTGCCAAACGGCGATGGTGTTCCCTGCTGGAAACCACCCATCTGCATCCGGAACTGGCTGCTGCCGATCAGCTTGTCGGCCAGTTTGTTGCGCAGCCAGGGTTGCAGCAACAGCACACCGAAAATGTCGGTCACGAACCCCGGGATAATCAGCAGCAAACCAGCCAACGCCAGCATCATGCCACCCATCACCTCGCGGCCCGGCATCTCGCCCATCTGCATCTTTTGCTGGGCACTGAACAGGGTCTTGATCCCTTCACTGCGCACCAGCGAGGAGCCCAATACCGCGGTCAGTATGAGCAAGCCGACTGTCGGCAGCGCCCCAATCACTGAGCCGACCTCGATCATCACGGTGAGCTCCAGTACCACCAGACCCACCAACAACAGAAACAACTTGCCCATATCCACTCCAGCACCGGTAAATTGAGAAAAAGTGGCAACCTTCAAAGGGCGGCCCATACGCGATGCGTTCATCGCATCATCACCACTTTTACCCTGAATAAGTGGGGTCTTCCCTGCCCTTTTCAAGCCTCTCAAATGACACCTACGTCAGCAACCATCTAAAAAAACGGCAAAAATTCACAAAAAATTATAATAATCATCATGATAAAAGCGTCATAACATATGTGTACTTTCCTCAAAGTAATTTGAAAATGTCTCAAATTTAGTGATCCACCTCTAATAACCGATACCTCAATTGGAGTAGTATATTGATTAGTTTTTCGGGAGGTCATTCTCCCTACCGCCCCACTCGATGTGTGGTGCTTCAGGATGAGCTGTGCGCAAGGAACTCGCGACCACTCGGTGAGGATTTTTCCATTTATCTGATTTCTGAGGCATTACAATGAGCGACATCAAGAACGTCCGCATTGAAGAAGACCTGCTGGGCACCAAAGAAGTTTCCAATGATCTCTACTACGGTGTGCACACCCTGCGCGCTGTCGAGAACTTCAAGATCAGCTCTCAGAAGATTTCTGACGTTCCGGAATTCGTCCGCGGTATGGTTCTGACCAAGAAAGCGGCTGCGCTGGCAAACGGCGAACTGGGTACCATCCGTCCTGAAATTGCTGACAAGATCGTAGAAGCCTGCGACCTGATGCTGAACACCGGCAAATGCTTCGACCAGTTCCCGGTCGACGTTTACCAGGGTGGTGCCGGCACCTCCGTCAACATGAACACCAACGAAGTACTGGCCAACATCGCCCTGGAAATCATGGGTCTGGAGAAGGGCCGTTACGACGTCATCAACCCGAACGACCACGTCAACAAGTGCCAGTCCACCAACGATGCCTACCCGACCGGTTTCCGCGTAGCGGTAGTCAACAGCACCGATGTGACCCTGCACGCGCTGGAGCACCTGATCGCGGCATTCGATGCCAAGGCTGAAGAGTTCAAAAATATCCTGAAGATGGGCCGTACCCAGCTGCAAGATGCGGTTCCGATGACCCTGGGTCAGGAGTTCCACGCGTTCGCCGTCACCCTGCGTGAAGAGATCAAGTCCATCAAGCGTTGCCAGGAGCTGCTGCTGGAAGTGAACCTGGGCGCTACCGCTATCGGTACCGGTCTGAACACTCCGCCCGAGTACTCCGAGCTGGCCATCAAGCGTCTGGCCGAGATCACCGGTCGTGCCTATGTGCCGGCAGAAGACCTGATCGAAGCGACCTCCGACTGTGGCGCCTACGTCATGCTGCACGGCGCCATCAAGCGTCTGGCCATGAAAATGTCCAAGATCTGTAATGACCTGCGTCTGCTCTCCTCCGGCCCGCGCACTGCGCTGAAAGAGATCAACCTGCCGGAAATGCAGGCGGGTTCCTCCATCATGCCAGCCAAGGTCAACCCGGTTATCCCGGAAGTGGTCAACCAGTCCTGCTTCAAGGTATTCGGTAACGACATCACCATCACCTTCGCCGCCGAAGCCGGTCAGCTGCAGCTGAACGTCATGGAGCCGGTGATTGGTCAGGCGATGTTCGAATCCCTGAGCCTGATGGAAAAAGCCTGTATCTCCCTGCGCGAGAAGTGCGTGGAAGGTATCACTGCCAACCCGGAAATCTGCATGAACCACGTGCTGAACTCCATCGGTATCGTGACCTACCTGAACCCCTTCATCGGCCACCACGAAGGTGACATCGTCGGCAAGATCTGTGCCCAGACCGGCAAGAACGTCCGCGAAGTCGTTCTGGAGCGCGGCCTGCTGAGCGCCGAGCAACTGGACGAAATTCTCTCCATCGAGAACCTGATGAACCCGCAATACAAAGCCAAGCGTTTCACCCGCGAAGCTGCCGTATAAGCGAGTGTGGGCCGGGATCTTCCCGGCCCATAAAGTCAGTTCCCGATTGGTCTTTATCCCCAGCCCGATCGGGAATTGGCTTTTTGCCAAATAAAAACCAAAAAACTAAAAAATGGAGTTATCGCTATGATTGGAATCGAGTTACTTGTCGTGCTCGCCGCTATCTATCTGGGGGCCCGGATAGGCAGCATCGGCATCGGCTTTGCCGGTGGTCTGGGGGTACTGGTACTGACATGGGGTCTGGGCATGCCCATCCCGAGCGACCAACTGGTCACTTACATCCCCTGGGATGTAATCATGATCATTGCGTCCGTCATCTGCGCCATCGCCTGTATGCAACTGGCTGGCGGGATGGACTACCTGGTCTCCCTGGCAGAGAAAGCGCTGCGCAAGAACCCCAAATACATCACCTTCGCCGCCCCGGTCGTCACCTATCTGATGACCATGCTGGCCGGTACCGGTCATACCGCCTTCTCCACCCTGCCGGTTATCGCTGAAGTGGCCAAAGAGCAAGGGATCCGCCCATCCCGTCCGCTCTCCATCGCAGTTGTCGCCTCCCAGATCGCCATCACAGCCTCCCCGATCTCTGCCGCTGTGGTTGCCTTCTCCGGCATGCTCGAGCCGTTCGGTGTTGACTACCTGACCCTGCTGGCCATCTGCATCCCCTCTACCTTCCTGGCCTGTATCCTGGGCGCCTTCATTGCCAACATGATGGGCAAGCCGCTGGATCAGGACGAAGTCTATCTGGAGCGTAAAGCCAAGGGCCTGATCAAACTGCGTGGTACTACCAAGCTTGAGCTGAAACCTTACGCCAAGGTTTCTGTCTGGATCTTCATCGCTGCCATCGTAGCTGTCATGGCCTATGCCACTGCCATCTCCGGTAAAGTGGGCCTGATCGCCAACCCGCCGATCCCCCGTGACGGCGCCATCATGGGCATCATGCTGGCTGCTGCCACCATCATGACTCTGGTGTGCAAACTGGACGCCACCCAGGTGACCAACATGCCGACCTTCAAGTCAGGTATGTCCGCCTGTATCTGTGTGCTGGGTGTCGCCTGGCTGGGTAACGTCTTCGTAAAAGGCAACATGGACACCATCCAGCTGATCGCTGGCGACCTGCTGAACCAGTACTCCTGGCTGCTGGCCGTGGTGCTGTTCTTCGCTGCCATGCTGCTCTATTCACAAGGCGCCACCACCAAAGCCCTGATGCCTGCCGCACTGGCACTGGGTGTCAGCCCGCTGACTGCGATTGCCTCCTTCGCAGCCGTAAGCGCCCTGTTCGTACTGCCGACTTACCCGACCCTGCTGGCCGCGGTAGAGATGGACGACACCGGCTCCACCCGTATCGGTAAAGCGGTCTTCAACCACCCCTTCTTCGTACCGGGTACCGCCACCATCGCCATCGCCGTGGCGCTGGGCTTCTTCTTCGGCGGCATCCTGCTGTAATCGCATCGCCTGCCGATAGCCAAAAAAAATCCCCGCCAACTGGCGGGGATTTTTTTATCTCTTTACTGTGTGCTTGGCTGTCTGCCAGCAAGAGGGCTGACCTCTTATCCGTATGGCTCAACCACGGCGACAGCAGCCAGCGTAACCACGTGCCAGCGGCGCTATAACCGCCGCTGCCGAATTGCAGGCGCCGTAGGCCACCATGGTACTCACCACCACGCCAGAAGGCGGGATCCGTCGGATCAGACCGGATCCAGGGTATCCAGCGGCCAGCGCGGCACGGCCTTGACCGCCAGCGGCTCAAACACGCCCGCTTTCAGGCGCTGCATACCGGCGTAGGCAATCATGGCGCCGTTATCAGTGCAATATTCGGTGCGCGGATAGAACACCTCACCCTTGAGGCTCTCCATCAGTTCGGCCAGCTGGGCACGCAGATGACGGTTGGCACTGACGCCACCGGCGACCACCAGACGCGTGAGACCAGTCTCTTTCAGCGCACGGCGGCACTTGATGGCCAGGGTATCGACCACCGCATCTTCAAATGCCCGGGCGATATCGGCACGGGTCTGCTCATCATCACCGTTGGCGGCAATGGTGTTGGCGGCAAAGGTCTTGAGGCCGGAGAAGCTCATGTCGAGCCCCGGACGGTCAGTCATCGGACGAGGGAAGTGGAAGCGTCCGCTGGTGCCCTTCTCGGCCAGACGGGAGAGCAGCGGGCCGCCCGGATAGTCCAGACCCATCAGCTTGGCAGTCTTGTCGAACGCCTCGCCGGCGGCATCATCGATCGATTCCCCCAGCAACTGATAGCTGCCGATGCCGTCAACCCGCACCAGCATGGAGTGACCACCGGAGACCAGCAGCGCCACGAAGGGGAACTCGGGGGCCTTCTCCTCCAGCATGGGGGCCAGCAGGTGGCCTTCCATATGATGGACAGCGATGGCCGGCTTGTTCCACGCCATGGCCAGTGAGCGACCAATAGTGGCCCCCACCAGAATGGCGCCAACCAGACCTGGGCCCGCGGTATACGCGATGCCGTCGATGTCATCTTTGCCCAGTCCCGCCTCTTGCAATGCGGCCTGGATCAACGGGATCGTCTTGCGAACGTGATCCCGGCTGGCAAGCTCGGGAACGACGCCACCGTAGTCCGCATGCAGCTTGACCTGGCTGTATAACTGATGGGAAAGGATCCCTTTTTGATCGTCGAAGATCGCGATCCCGGTTTCGTCACAGGATGTCTCTATGCCCAATACACGCATTGCTAAAAAATTTCACTGCTAAAATGAGACGTCTATGGTAACCTTCGCGGGTTTTTTAAACCAGAGCGATCTCTGCGGGTTTACTTTCATTCCCTGTCCAGAGTATAATTTCGCACCATTTTAAGACATGCTGATCGATTGAAGGTCAGCTAACAATTTATCACTGAGGTGAAAGGCACATGCCAGTAATCAAAGTCCGTGAAAATGAGCCGTTTGACGTTGCTCTGCGTCGTTTCAAGCGTTCTTGCGAAAAAGCCGGTATCCTGTCCGAAGTTCGTAGCCGTGAGTTCTACGAGAAGCCGACTACCATTCGTAAGCGCGCCAAAGCGTCTGCTGTCAAGCGTCACGCCAAGAAGCTGTCTCGCGAAAACGCACGTCGTATCCGCCTGTACTAATCGGGAGATATTGCCGTGTCTCTGAAGGATCAACTTAAGGATCAACAAAAACTCGCCATGCTTGCCAAAGATAAGGCACGTCTGGGAGCGATCCGCCTGTTGATGGCAGAAATCAAGCAACGTGAAGTCGATACCCGTATCGAGCTGAATGATGAGGATATCCTCGCTGTCGTGACCAAAATGGTCAAACAGCGCCGCGATTCCATCAGCCAATTTGAAGCTGCCGGTCGCCAGGATCTCGCCGACAAAGAGTCCGCCGAGATCGTTGTGTTGCAGGAATTCCTGCCGCAACAGCTGACCGCAGATGAAATTGCCGCTCTGATCGAGCAAGCCATCACTGAAAGTGGTGCTGCCGTCATGGCTGATATGGGCAAGGTCATGGCTGTCTTGAAGCCGAAAATTCAGGGGCGTGCCGATGTCGGCGCCGTCAGTGCTCAGGTGAAAACCCGCTTGGCGTAACAGGCAACTCTCTTGTTTGGTCGAAGAAGCCGTGCTTCCCTTGGAATGCGCGGCTTTTTTATTTTCTCCGCAATGAAACAGGACGGTTATGGCAGGCAGGATCCCCCAATCCTTTATCGACGATCTGCTCGTACGCACAGACATAGTCGAGCTGATCGACTCGCGAGTGCGGCTGAAAAAAGCCGGTAAGAACTACCAGGCTTGCTGCCCTTTTCATAACGAAAAAAGCCCCTCTTTTACCGTCAGCCAGGAGAAGCAGTTCTACCACTGTTTCGGTTGTGGCGCCCACGGCAACGCCATCGGCTTTGTCATGGAGTACGACGGTCTCGAATTTCCCGATGCCATCGAAGAGCTCGCCAGCATGCAGGGCATGCAGGTGCCTCGCGAGCAAAGCATCGGCGGCTCGGCCAATAGCCAGCCCGCCGTCAGCAAGGATCTGTTCGAGCTGATGAACCAGATCGCCCGCTTCTACGAGAGCAATCTCAAGAGTGCTCCCCATGCGGTGGAGTACCTCAAAGGGCGCGGTCTGACCGGTGAAGTGGTCAAACGATTCAACATCGGCTATGCCCCCAGTGACTGGGATCAGGTGCGCCGCCGCTTTGGTGCCAGCCGGGATCACGAGCAGTTGCTCATCTCGGGCGGCATGCTGATCACCCGTGACAATGGCCCGGGCAGCTATGATCGCTTTCGTGATCGCATCATGTTCCCGATCCGCGACAAGCGGGGCCGGGTCATCGGTTTCGGTGGCCGGGTGCTCGGTGATGGCACACCCAAGTACCTGAACTCGCCGGAGACCCCCATCTTCCATAAAGGGCGGGAGCTGTTCGGCCTCTACGAAGTGAAGCAGGCACACAAGGATCCGCGTCGGATCCTTGTAGTGGAAGGCTACATGGATGTGGTGGCACTCGGTCAATACGATATCGACTATGCGGTGGCTGCGCTGGGTACTGCAACAACCAGCGACCATATCCACACCCTGTTTCGCACCACCGCTGAGGTAGTCTGCTGCTACGACGGTGACAACGCTGGTCGTGAAGCTGCCTGGCGGGCGCTGGATAATGCCCTCTCCCATCTGCAGGATGGCCGCGAGCTGAAGTTCGTGTTCCTGCCCGATGGCGAGGATCCCGATTCGCTGGTACGCCAGATCGGCAAGGAGGGCTTCGAAGCCCTGCTCGATGAAGCCCAACCGTTCGCCGACTTCATGTTCGAGCGTCTCGGCCGCGATGCCGCACTTTCGGGTGAGGCAGGCAAGTTCGAAGTGGCCAACAAGGCCGCCGAACTTATTCGCCGCGTACCGGAAGGGTTTACCCGCGAAGGGTTGATCACCCGCCTCTCCAGCATGATGCGCTGGGGCGAGAACAAACAGCGCATCGCCGAGCTCTTTGCCCGCAACAGTCAGCCCAAGGCCGAGGTCAACAAACCCAAGGCAGCCAAGCTGACGCCACTACGGCGTGCGCTGGCACTGATGGTGCAATATCCGGCGGTAACGGCCGAACTTCCCCCTATGCCGGAATTGGCCGGACTGCGCGTACAGGGCATCAAGTTCCTGTTGCAACTGCACCAGCAGATCCTGGCGCAGCCGGGTATCACCACAGGTATCCTGCTGGAACACTGGCGTGGTACCAAGGAGGGGGAGATCCTCGCTCAGCTGGCCATGCACGACCTCTTTGAAGAGGTCAGGCTCGACCAGGAGCCGGATATTCTGGGAGAATTGCAGGACACCTTCGTCGGCTTCATCAACCAGTTTCTGAAACAGCGGATCGAAGAATTACAGGCAAAAGTGGTGCAGGAAGGACTAAGCTCCGAAGAAACCCAAGAGCTGATGATGCTGATAAGAGAGGTGCAAATTGAGAAAAGAAATGAGAGTGGGGCTTGATATTTGAGTGATTAGTCCCAATATGGATAGCGTTGCCCGAATCGACGGGATGAAAAGCAAAAATTTTATAACCGCCTGGCCCCGACAATACTGCGGGCAGGGGTTTCTCATGACCGACGCCGCAACCAGACATAGCATGTCTGGCGGTTTTCTATTAGAATTGGCTATTTGCGCAGCAGCGCACTGTACGCGCAACCTAGCAACACCAACCGGATGAGTTCTATGGAGCAAACCCCGCAGTCTCAGCTTAAACTCCTCGTTGCCAAAGGTAAAGAACAGGGCTACCTGACCTATGCCGAGGTGAACGATCACCTCCCGCAAGACATTGTCGATTCAGACCAGATCGAAGACATCATTCAGATGATCAACGATATGGGCATTCAAGTGGTTGAAAACGCTCCGGATGCCGATGACCTTATCATGGCTGAAGGTGGTACCGCCGATGAGGACGCTGCCGAAGCAGCGGCCCAGGCTCTGGCATCTGTTGAATCTGAGATTGGTCGCACGACCGATCCCGTCCGCATGTACATGCGGGAAATGGGTACCGTCGAACTGCTGACCCGTGAAGGCGAAATCGACATCGCCAAGCGGATCGAAGACGGTATCAACCAGGTACAAAGCTCCGTAGCCGAGTACCCTGAAGCAATTACTTACCTGCTCGAACAGTACGACAAGTACGAAGCCGAGCAGCTGCGTCTCTCTGACATCATCTCTGGCTTTATTGATCCGAACGAAACTGAAGACATGGCACCTACCGCCACGCACATCGGTTCCGAACTCGGCGAAGACGATCTGGCCGACGAAGATGAAGAAGACGAAGAAGACGAAGACGAAGATGGCGACAGCTCTGACGACGACGGTGACGGTGGCCCGGATCCGGAAGTCGCTCGCGAGAAGTTTGGCGAACTGCGTGCCCAGTATGAGGTGACCCGCCTCTCCATTCAGAAGAATGGTCGCGCGCACGAAGATACCCAGGCTGCCATCGCCCAGCTGGCCGATGTATTCCGTCAATTCCGCCTGATGCCCAAGCAGTTCGATCGCCTGGTCAACAACATGCGCGAGATGATGGAGCGCGTCCGCGTGCAGGAACGCATCATCATGAAGCTCTGCGTTGAGCAGGCCAAGATGCCGAAGAAAACCTTCGTCGCGGCCTTCACCAACAACGAGTGTGAAACTGCCTGGTTTGAATACCAGAAGCAGGCTGGCAAAGCCTGGTCTCCCCGTCTGGTTGAAATGGACGAGGATATTCAGCGCGCCATCGGCAAGCTGCAGCAGATTGAAGAAGAGACCGGTCTGTCGATTGCCCAGATCAAGGATATCAACCGTCGCATGAGCATCGGTGAGGCCAAAGCCCGCCGTGCGAAGAAAGAGATGGTTGAGGCCAACTTGCGTCTGGTTATCTCTATCGCCAAGAAATACACCAACCGTGGTCTGCAGTTCCTGGATCTGATCCAGGAGGGCAACATCGGTCTGATGAAGGCGGTAGACAAGTTTGAATACCGTCGTGGCTACAAGTTCTCGACCTATGCAACCTGGTGGATCCGTCAGGCCATTACCCGCTCCATCGCGGATCAGGCCCGTACCATCCGTATCCCGGTACACATGATCGAGACCATCAACAAGCTCAACCGTATCTCCCGTCAAATGCTGCAGGAGATGGGTCGCGAACCGAACCCGGAAGAGCTGGCCATGCGCATGGGCATGCCGGAAGACAAGATCCGCAAGGTACTGAAAATCGCCAAAGAGCCTATCTCCATGGAGACGCCCATCGGTGATGATGAAGATTCCCACTTGGGCGACTTTATCGAAGATACCACCCTGGCTCTGCCAGCGGATGCGGCGACCAGCGAAAGCCTGCGCAACGCCACCCGCGAAGTGCTGGCTGGCCTGACCGCCCGCGAAGCCAAGGTACTGCGGATGCGTTTCGGTATCGACATGAACACTGACCACACCCTCGAGGAAGTGGGCAAGCAGTTCGACGTTACCCGTGAGCGTATTCGTCAGATCGAAGCCAAGGCACTGCGCAAACTGCGCCACCCGAGCCGCTCGGAAGTGCTGCGCAGCTTCCTGGACGAATAGTCCTGACCCTGTGTCAAACTGCTCTGCCAAAGCCCCGCCATGCGGGGCTTTGTTTTGTCTGGCATTTACCCTTGCGACCCGCTCTGCGCCCTCTACCGACCTGGACAATTAGTCGCCAAGTGGTTGATATGCCTATAGACTGCCCTTTCCTCTTCCCCTATAATCCACGCCGCTAAACGCACAATTTGGCCCCTTAGCTCAGTTGGTCAGAGCAGTCGACTCATAATCGATTGGTCGTGGGTTCAAGTCCCCCAGGGGCCACCAAATTGAAAAAGGCCGCTCATGATGAGCGGCCTTTTTGCATCTGCGGATCGGGCAATGTTCAGTGATGAGCTCGATGAGGTCATAGAAAAGACCCGCCATGGGCGGGTCTGGGCAGGGTCCGGATCAGGCGCCTCACTCAGAGACAAGGAGCCTAATGCTGAGCCTCAGGTTTGCTCGTTGCTGCCGCTCTGGATGGATGAGCGACGCCCGATAGCAGGCAGCATCCGGGTGACCAGATTGCTGCGCTGACGCCAGGAGGTGAAGACGATGGCCAGCAGATGCAGACCAATCAGCCCCTGCAACGCCACCACGCACCACTCATGCCACTCGTCAGCCCCCAGTTCAAATCCCGTCTCGGTATTTTGAAACCAGCCGCTGCCTGCTGTCGCCAGCACGACCAGCCAGAGCGCCCACACGGCTAGCTTGCCGCTGCCATGATGACCCGGTGCCGGAGGCTGCCGCTCACGCATCTCGCGCGCCTGCTGGCGAAAATCCTCACCGCTGGGGATGAGGGCGCCAAGGCGGGCGTAGCCACGGGCGAAGGTGAGCCCCCAGAGCAGACGCAAGGAAACCAGTCCAATGGCGCCGTAACCCAGCCACTCGTGCCACTCCTCCCCCGCTTCGTTAACCCAGAGGTTGCCGATGCAAATCGCCGCCAAGCCCCAGTGGGTCAGGCGAACCAGCGGATCCCAGCGAAAGGGCTCACCCTTTTTGCTTGGCATATTTGTGGTACTCCTTCTTCAGGTCGTTGACCTTGGCCAGATGCTCGCGCGCCTTGGCCTCATCACCCACCTTGAGTGCGGCCAGGCTGGCGTCCAGCTCGGTCTGTACCTCGTTCATCCCTTCAAGGAATTTCTCTTTCTTGGCGGCTGGCATGTTCTTCTGCTTGGCCACATCCAGCTGGGCCTTCATCTCGTTGATGTGCTGCTCCATGGTGGCTGCATCATCAGCCTTGACGGCCTGCTTGTAGTTGAAGCCAATCTTCTTCATCGGCTGTTCCAGATCACCCGCCACGGCAGGCAGGGTCATCAGGCCAAACATCAGGGGCAGCAGCAGGGGGCGAACGGTTTTCAACATGGGATTTCCTTATATAACGACATGCTCGAATTGTTAGGGGTACTTATGAATCCCAACAAGAATTCATCAGGGCATGATGCCATGACTCATGGTGAAATGTTTGTGAAAAATGCTGTTTTTTGTGGCAAATAGTGACAGGCATGCCGTGCTTGTTTGCACTTGGTAACGGATTAAGCACTGGTGACGCGCGGCAAAAGGATGGTTGAAAGCGGTAAACAGGGACAAAAAACCCCGCCGCAGCGGGGTCTGGATCAGCGGGTCATTTGCTTGCGTCAGTTACTCCTGTTCGCGAGCAATGGCGCGCCAACCGATATCCTTGCGGTAGAAGACGCCATCCCACTTGATGCGGCCAGCGAGTTGATAGGCACGCTGCTGAGCTTCGGCCACAGTGTGGCCAAGGGCGGTGGCGCACAGCACACGGCCACCCTGGGTCAGACTGGTATCGCCCTCCAGGCGGGTACCGGCATGAAACACCTTCTCGCCCGCCACCTCATCCACCGGCAAGCCGCTGATGGGGTGATTGGTGCTGTAATCGCCGGGATAGCCCCCCGCAGCCAACACAACACCAATGGCGGCACGGGGATCATAGATGGCCTCTTTCTGATCCAGCTTGCCTGCGCAAGCGGCCAGACAGAGCTCCACCAGATCGGACTGCATCCGCAGCATGATGGGCTGGGTCTCGGGATCGCCAAAGCGGCAGTTGAACTCGATCACCTTGGGATTGCCTGCACCGTCGATCATCAGACCGGCGTAGAGGAAACCGGTGTAGACGTTACCTTCGGCCGCCATGCCGCGCACGGTCGGCATGATCACCTGCTCCATCACCTTCTGATGTACCTCGGCGGTCACCACAGGTGCCGGGGAGTAAGCCCCCATACCGCCGGTGTTGAGGCCGGTATCACCATCGCCCACCCGCTTGTGATCCTGACTGGTGGCCATCGGCAGCACGTGCTCGCCATCGACCATGACGATGAAGCTCGCCTCTTCGCCTTCCAGAAACTCCTCAATCACCACCCGGGAGCCCGCTTCGCCAAACGCATTGCCGGAGAGCATGTCGCGCACCGCGTCTTCCGCCTCTTGCAAGGTCATGGCGACAATCACCCCCTTGCCCGCCGCCAGACCATCGGCCTTGATGACGATAGGGGCGCCCTTCTCGCGCAGATAGGCGAGTGCTGGCTCCACTTCGGTGAAGTTCTGGTACTCGGCAGTCGGGATGGCGTGACGGGCCAGGAAATCCTTGGTGAAGGCCTTGGAGCCTTCCAGCTGGGCAGCGGCAGCGGTCGGGCCGAAGATGGGCTGACCGGCGGTACGGAAGGCATCGACCACCCCTTTCACCAGCGGCGCTTCCGGCCCGACGATGGTGAGGCCGACCTGCTTCTCTTTGGCAAAGGCCAGCAGCCCTTCGATATCGGTCGCCTCTATGGCGACGTTCTCGACACCCGGCTCAAGCTGGGTGCCCGCGTTGCCCGGCGCCACAAAAACGTGACGTACCAGCGGGGAGTGTTTGGCCTTCCAGGCCAGGGCGTGTTCGCGGCCACCGTTGCCAATGATCAGTACTTTCATCGTATCGCTCGCTTCTATTTGTGGTCACTGGGCGGCCATAAGGGCCGTCAGCCAGTGGAAATAGTCAGTTGAAAAGAGACAACAAAAGGGCCGCCATCGGCAGCCCCTGACCCATCAATGACGGAAATGGCGCATGTTGGTGAACACCATACACATGCCGTGCTCGTCGGCGGCGTCGATCACCTCCTGATCGCGCATCGAGCCACCCGGCTGGATCACGCAGGAGATACCGGCCTGCGCGGCAGCATCGATACCGTCGCGGAACGGGAAGAAGGCATCGGAGGCCATGACGGAGCCCGCCACGGTCAGCCCTTCATCCGCCGCCTTGATACCGGCGATTTTGGCGGAGTAGACGCGGCTCATCTGGCCAGCGCCGACGCCGATGGTCTGGCCATCTTTGGCGTAGACAATGGCATTGGATTTGACGAACTTGGCCACTTTCCAGCAGAACAGCAGATCTTGCAGCTCGGCCTCGGTCGGCTGGCGCTTGCTGACCACGGTCAGGTCACCCAGCGTCACCATGCCGAGATCCCGCTCCTGCACCAGCAGGCCGCCGTTGACGCGCTTGAGGTCAAAGCCTTGCGCCGGTGCAGTCCACTGGCCGCATTCGAGCAGACGCACGTTCTGCTTGGCAGCGACCGCATCGCGGGCCTCCTGGCTGACTCTCGGGGCGATGATCACTTCGACAAACTGGCGGGCCACGATGGCGGCCGCAGTGGCACCATCCAGCTCGCGGTTGAAGGCGATGATGCCGCCGAAGGCTGAGGTGGGGTCGGTCTGGTAGGCACGATCGTAGGCACTCAGCAGATCGTCACCGATGGCCACACCGCAGGGGTTGGCATGTTTGACGATGACACAGGCCGGTTCGCTGAACTCCTTCACACACTCCAGCGCCGCGTCGGTATCGGCGATGTTGTTGTAGGAGAGCGCCTTGCCCTGCAGCTGGGTCGCGCTGGAAACGGAACCCGGCGCGGCATGCTCTTCGGCGTAGAAGGCGGCTGCCTGATGGCTGTTTTCGCCGTAGCGCATGTCCTGCTTCTTGATGAACTGGCTGTTGAAGGTGCGCGGGAAGCGGGACTCCTCGTCACCCTCCTTGTTGTCGCCATAAGAGGGCACCATGGTGCCGAAGTAGTTGGCGATCATGCCGTCGTAGGCGGCGGTATGCTCGAAGGCTGCGATGGCCAGATCGAAACGGGTCGCCAGTTTCAGGCTGTTGCCGTTGGCATCCATCTCGCGAATAACCCGATCATAGTCGGCAGCTTTGACGACGATCGCGACATCTTTATGGTTTTTGGCTGCAGAGCGCACCATGGTCGGGCCACCGATGTCGATGTTCTCGACCGCATCGGCCAGGGTGCAACCCGCTTTGGCTACGGTGGCAGCAAAGGGGTAGAGGTTGACGACAACCATGTCGATGGGGGAGATAGCGTGCTGGGCCATGATGGCGTCATCCTGATCCCGACGGCCGAGGATGCCACCATGAACCTTGGGATGCAGGGTCTTGACCCGGCCATCCATCATTTCAGGGAAACCCGTGTAGTCGGAGACCTCGGTCACCGGCAGACCCGCCTCGCCAAGCAGCTTGGCGGTACCGCCCGTGGAGAGCAGAGCAACACCACGCTCGTTGAGTGCCTTGGCAAATTCCAGAATGCCAGTTTTGTCAGACACACTCAGCAGTGCACGGCGAATGGGTCGAGCTTGTTCCATCACACTATCGTCCTCAACATAACGGGGACCGTTCCATGGGAGGCGAGGCTCAACACAGAGAGTCCCCAAATAAATGGAAGTGGGGGATTTCACAAACTACTCTCGCCCCGAAAACCGGCAAAAGCGTTTTAGGAAATGCCCGCTTGACGCAGCGCTCTGTTATGGGCGCGTATTCTACACAAAAAATGTGACCTGTGGTGGATTTTTTGAAACAGCAAAGCCTTATTTGGCGCGGCGTTAAACGTTTTCCACTTGATTTTCTCGAAACGTTTTCACTTTCAGTGTTTTATGGAAAAAAGGGCCGCGAGGAGATGTTTATCTGCCCCTTTTATGCCCTTGGCTGGCAATCCATGGGCAAAGGGGCGATAGTGGATTCCGGTTTTTGTTGCGGCATACATTCAGGGGGAGAGAGAGCATGTATCGGATCGGTGAACTGGCCAAGGCGTGCGGGGTCAAGGCAGATACCCTGCGTTTTTATGAGAAGAACGGGCTTATCTCACCGGGGATCCGCAACGAATCCGGCTACCGCCTCTACAGCGAACAGGACAAGCGGCGGCTGGAGTTCATCATTCGCGCCAAGTCGGTGGGATTCTCGCTGGCCGATATCGGCGAGCTGCTCGACCTCGATACCAACAAGGCCAAAGTCACCTGTCAGGAGGTGAAAGCGGTGGCCGACACCAAGCTGGCCCAGGTGGAGCAGAAGATCATCGAACTGACCCGCTTTCGCGACAACCTGCGGGAGCTCTCCAATATCTGCTGCGGCGGCCCCCGCTCGGCGGAGCACTGCGCCATCCTCGAGACGCTGGAATCTGGCGCCCCGGCCCATCACGAGCACCACAGCCACGACCAGCATGACCCGGTTCACGGCTGACATGGTACGCCTGACTGAGCGTGCCTAGCTCAGTGTGACTGACTCGGCGCCGCCGACGCATTGCTCCGGCGGCGATTTGGTGACAGAATCGCCGCGTTTTTAACCGGTGCCAGTGCATCCGGTTGCCGGGCGCTCACCTGAACAGGCGCCCGCAGCGAAAACAGCCATCCAGACACAAGAGTCAACACACCAAGAGAGAAGAAGAGGAGCCATCATGGCCAAGATTCGGGTCGACCAACCCGCCCTCCCCCGTGAGGAGCATGCGCAAGGGGGCAACTATGCCCATCAGCGCGGCGAGATAAAGGATAACCATCTGCACGCCCTGCTCTCCGATCCCCTGTTTCGCAGCAGGGTCGAGCGCAACAAGAAGGGCAAGGGGAGTTACCAGCGCAAGGCCAAATTTGGCAAGCGGTGGGAGCCCGGCCAACAGCAGATGATCCGCGTCTGCTGCTGAGCGGGTTTCTACCGACCATAAACAATCAGGGCGCCAATGGCGCCCTGATTGTTATCTCGAAACACGGCTCGCCAAAACTGGCTCACGACAGACGTAGGGTGCAATAAGCGAAGCGCATTGCACCGGCAACCTCGCGGCTCCAATAATGGTGCAATTTCATTGCACCCTACGGTTACCTCTCCTCATCCTCTCTCAAGTTGAGAGAGAATCTTTAATGTGATTGGTATCACTCATCCATAAAGAGTTCGAGCAGCACGTTGAGATAGCGATGGCCGAGGGAGGTGAGCTGCCAGCTATCCCCCAGATCCTCGATCAGCTCCTTGCTTTGGGCAATGGTCAGAACCGTCTCCACCCGCTCCAGCGGCAAGCCGGTATAGGCCTCGAACTCCGCCTTGGGGGCCGGTTCGAACAGCCGGAAGCGGTTCATAAAGTATTCGAGCGGCAGATCGTCTGCCGTCACCTGCCACTGCTCGTCCAGATAGGGGCGGCTCTTGTCCAGATACCCTTTCGGATGCTTCACCTTGGCGGTGCGCAGGATCTGCTGATCCGCGAGATCAGTCACCTTGCCGTGAGCACCACAGCCAATCCCGAGATAGTCACCAAAGCGCCAGTAGTTGAGATTGTGATGGCACTGGTAGCCCTCTTTGGCATAAGCCGAGATCTCGTACTGGCGATAACCGCTGGCGGTGAGCATGGCGTGGCCCTGCTCGTAGATGTCCCACAGGGTGTCATCTTCCGGCAGTTTGGGCGGCTTGGAGGCAAAGGCCGTGTTCGGCTCTATGGTGAGTTGATACCAGGAGAGGTGCGGCGGGGCGCAGTCGATAGCCTGCTGCAGGTCATAAAGGGCGTCATCCAGACTCTGATCCGGCAGACCGTGCATCAGATCCAGATTGAAGGTGGGCAACTTGATGGCGTGGGCCAGTGCGGCGGCTTTGCGCGCCTCTTCCGGGCCGTGGATACGGCCGAGGCGGGTCAGCTTCTCCTGCTGGAAGCTCTGCACGCCGATGGAGATGCGGTTGATGCCAGCGCGCTGGAAACCGGCGAACTTGTCCGCCTCTACCGTGCCCGGATTGGCCTCCATGGTGATCTCGCAATCTGCGGTGAGCGGAATGCGGGCCCGCACCCCGTCCAGCAAGGCTTGCATCGCCTCCACCGTCAGCAGGCTGGGGGTGCCGCCGCCAATAAAGATCGAGGAGAGCGGCCGCCCCTGCGCCCACTGCAGATCCTGATCCAGATCCTCCAGCAGGGCGGCGACATATTCGAGGTGAGGCAACTCCCCCTTCTGGGCATGGGAGTTGAAATCACAGTAAGGGCACTTCTGGACGCACCAGGGCACATGAATATAGAGAGAGAGCGGCGGCAGTTGCAGCATGGGGCTTCCAATAAAACGGGGGCTCAAGGCCCCCATTGTAGATGACTATGTGTAATTGACCGTGTGTAACCGACAAGGTGGCGAAGTGAATCAGTGCGCCGCAGCCAGCGCCGCTTTGAGCTTGGCCAGCGCCTGACCGCGATGGCTGAGTTGGTTCTTCAGCTCGGCGGGCATCTGGGCGGCGGTGCAGTCGTGATCCGGCACGAAGAAGACCGGGTCATAGCCGAACCCGTGCTGACCACGCGGCTCGTCGATGATCATCCCTTCCCAGCTAGCCTGACAGATGATGGGGGTGGGATCGTCGGCGTGGCGCATATAGACCAGCACACACCAGAAGCGGGCGCTCTTCAGATACTCGGGGGCACCTTGCAGCTCGCCGAGCAGCTTCTCGATGTTGGCCTTGTCACCGGCACCCACACCGGCAAAACGGGCGGAGTAGACGCCGGGGCGCCCTTGCAGCAGATCGACTTCCAGACCGGAGTCATCAGCCACGGCGGGCAGACCGGTAATGCGGGCGGCGTGGCGGGCCTTGATGATGGCATTCTCGACGAAGGTGGTGCCGGTCTCATCGGCATCGGAGACCGCAAACTCGCTCTGTGGGATCACCTGGATCTTCATATCGGCCAGCATGGCGGCCAATTCCTTCACCTTTTTCTGGTTACCTGTTGCCAGGACAAGCTTGTTCATCGAGCACCTCCGCAAAAATAATCTGCGCATTCTATGCGGCGCAAGCGTTTAGTAAAAGCGCCAATTACGCCCACAGCCGTGCGGTTACGGGGGAGTCCATTGCAGGGAATAACCGGCTTTTTAATACATGTTTCCATAATGGAATAACCAAAGTGATTAAATACCATTTCTATTCATTACTGTGAGTCAGTAGACTCGCGCCCCAATTCATTAACCTGGCTGACTAAAGAGGTGACAGATGCCATTGATACTTTTGCTCGTACTACTGGTGCTGTTCAGTCCGCTGGCTATCGACATCTACCTGCCCGCCATTCCGCAGATGGCCGAGCAGTTGGGCGCCGAAGTGACGTTGATGCAGGGCACCATCACCTGGTTCCTGTTCAGCATGGGGCTGGGGCAATTGCTGGTCGGGCCGCTGGCCGATCGCTACGGTCGCAAGCCCATCGCTCTGGGCGGCGTGCTGCTCTATGGCCTGAGCGCGCTGGGGGCCGGTTTTGCCGCCAGCCTCGGCGAATTGATGCTGGCCCGGGTGCTGCAGGGCTTCGGCGCCTGCGCCACCTCGGTCGCCGCCTTCTCGGTAGTACGTGACAGCTACGGCCCGAAAAAGAGCGGCCAGATGATCTCCTATCTCAATGGCGCCATCTGCTTTATTCCGGCGCTGGCGCCCCTGCTCGGTGGCTGGCTCACCGCCAAGGCGGGCTGGTCTGCCAACTTCTGGTTTATGGCCGGTTATGCACTCATCGTCGGCAGCTGGCTGATGTGGCGGATGCCGGAGACTCGCCCGGAGGAGACCCGCAGCGAAGGGGCCCTCATCAGCTGGTCCCGCTATAGTCCGGTGCTGCGCTCCCCCAGCTTCCTGTTCAACGCGGCGCTCTGCATGCTGGCGATGGCGGTGATCCTCGCCTATGTCACCGCCGCACCGGTGCAACTGATGGTGACACTGGGGCTGGATATGAGCGGCTTTAGCTACTGGTTTACCGCCAACGCCGCGCTCAACATTCTGGCCTGCTTTATGGCGCCGCGCTTTATCGCCAAGGTGGGGCCAAGACGCACCCTGCGCATCGGCCTGCTGGTGTTGATGCTCTCGGCCATCACCCTGACCCTGGCGATGCACATCGAACATCCGCTGGCGATGATGGGGCCGGTGTTCCTCTCCAGCATCGGCTTTGCCATGATCCTGGGCTCTGCTGCCGGGATGGCGCTGGCACCGTTCGGCCACTGCGCCGGTACGGCCGCCGCC
Source organism: Aeromonas sp. QDB11 (assembly GCF_027705265.1). Taxonomy (NCBI): domain Bacteria; kingdom Pseudomonadati; phylum Pseudomonadota; class Gammaproteobacteria; order Aeromonadales; family Aeromonadaceae; genus Aeromonas; species Aeromonas sp. QDB11. The sequence goes on from NZ_JAPDBM010000013.1 coordinate 25,827, forward strand.
CTGCTCGGCCTGTTCCAGATGAGCGGCTCCGGCGCGCTGGTTGGCCTGACCGGCGCCCTGATGCACGACCCGCTCAGCCAGCTGGCGCTGCATATGTGGCTGCTGCTGCCGCCCCTGGTGATGCTGATGACTCGCCGCGGTCGCCGCTTGTGTTTGCAATAAATCCTGTGCTCTGATGGGCACACTCAGGGGGCCATCGGCCCCCTTCTCGTTTGTATCGCCTTTACAGCGTATGGCCATCCGGCAACTAACCTGCGATGGCAACCCCACTTACTCGATGTCAGCGGAGAACTCCCGATGAGCCACACTCTCAACGCAGCCCTGGTGGGCTATGGCTTTGCAGGCAAGACCTTCCACGCCCCCTTCCTCTCCACCACGCCGGGCTTGTCCCTCGGCTGGGTGGTGAGCCGCGATGCCGCCAAGGTGCAGGCCGATCTGCCCGACTGCCGGGTTGGTTCGCTGGAACAGGTTCTGAGCGATGAGACCGTCGATCTGGTGGTGATCGCTACCCCCAACGACACCCATGCCCCCCTCGCCCGCCAGGCGCTGCTGGCAGGCAAACATGTGGTGATCGACAAGCCCTTTGCACTTGATCTGGCCGAGGCGCAAGCGCTGGTCGAGCTGGCCGAAAAACAGCAGCGGCTGCTCAGCATCTTCCACAACCGCCGTTGGGACGGGGATTTTCTCACCGTGCGCCGTCTGCTGGCAGAAGGGACGCTCGGGCAGATCGCCCAGTTCGAGTCGCACTTCGATCGCTATCGCCCCGAGGTGCGCCAGCGCTGGCGCGAAGCGGGTGGCCCGGGTTCCGGCCTCTGGTTCGATCTCGGCCCCCATGTACTGGATCAGGCGCTGCAGCTGTTCGGCCAGCCGGACTGGCTACAGGCCGATCTGGCCGAGCAGCGCCCCGGCGCACTGGCGGACGACTATTTCCACGTAGTGCTGGGCTATGGTGAACGGTCTGGCGAGATGCGAGTGATCCTGCATGGCAGCTGCTTGGTCTCGGCCACCATGCCGCGTTTCATCGTCCACGGCAGCCAGGGTTCGTTCATCAAGTTCGGTATGGATGTGCAGGAAGATCAGCTCAAACTGGGCAAACGGCCACCGGCAGCGGATTGGGGCGTGGATAGCGAGCCCGGTCAGCTCAGCCGGATCGTGGAGGGTCAGTTACAGCAGCAGAGCGTGGTGGGTGAAGCGGGCGATTATGGCGCCTACTATCGCGGTGTCTGCGCCGCCATCAAGGGCGAAGGGAGCAACCCGGTGCCAGCATGCGAGGCACTGGCGGTGATGGCACTGCTGGATCTGGCCCGTCAGAGCCACCTTGAGGGAAAACGGCTGCCCTGTCAGAAGCTGTCTGACTAAGGCGCTGGCCATCGGCTGGCCTTGGCCTTGTTAAACCGCCAGAAGATGGCAGCAAAGCGGTGTTTTATTGTGCAGAATGGACCTTTGTTCGGCATCTTGTATTGATATCAGTCGTTGCAGTAGTGCTTTTCATCCACGGCACGAAAAAATGTCATTGTGATATCCGTTTTCATCGGTAACTAATGGGGCTATATTGCGCCCGCCTGCTGCCTCCCGGCCTCTTGTTTCAATACCGGGCAACGGTAGGCGCTGTGATGGTTGCACAGACCATCTCTCCATCTTTTTTTGAGGGTATGCACATGAACAAAGTACTGGTAGCCGGTATCCTGGGTCTGATGTTGACCGCTTGCGGTCAGAAAGAAGAAAAAGCTGCCGCGCCTGCTGCTGCTCCGGCCGCCGAAGTTGCTGCAACTGTAGAAAAAGCCGCTAGCGAAGCCACCTCTACCGTAGAGAAGGCCACCTCCGAAGCGACTGCAACCGTAGAAAAAGCTGCTGACGAAGTGGCTACCAAGGTTGAAGCTGCAGTGAGCGATGCCAAGGCCAACTAAGCCTGCACCTCATTCGAAGACGGGTCCGAAGGCAACTTCGGGCCCGTTTTTTTATCTGTCGTTCAGGGGGCCGGATTAATCAGTGAGGTGAGGATGTGATCCTCCCAGCGGCCATTGATCATCAGATACTCCCGCGCGAATCCCTCCCGCTCGAAACCGAGCCGCGCCAGCAAGGCGCCACTGCGCTGATTGGCAGGCATGTAGCAAGCCATGATGCGATGCAGATCGTGCTCCCGAAACAGGTAGTCGATGGCGGCGGACAACGCCTCCCGCATCACCCCCTGCCCCTGATGCTGCTGGTCGATGGCATAGCCCAGATGACACGCCTTGAAGACCCCCATCAGGATATTGCTGAAATTGCAGGTGGCGATCACCCGCTCGCCAGCCGGATCCAGCGCTACCAGATTGACACCGGTGCCGTTGAAGAACTGGCTGTAACTGTCCTGCAGCCGGGCATGCCAATAAGAGAGGGTGTAAAAGTGCTCGTCCCGCAACGGTTCCCAGGGGGCGAGATGGGCGCTGTTGCGCCGGTAGAAGTCGAGCATAATGGGGGCCTGATCCGGCGACAGTATGGTCAGATGGGTACGGGCCGTCTTGATATGTGGCAGCGCCATCAGGACTCCCGCTGTCTTAGCCACTCGTCGCGCAGCAGGCTGTAGTGGGCATGGTCCACAATCCGGTTGCCCAGCCGCTCTGCGCGCCGGGTCACCCCCTCCTGCTGCATCCCGAGCCGTTCACAGACCGCTCTGCTGGATTCGTTATCGGTGGCGGCGCTGATCTCCACCTTCTCCATCCCCATCTCCTCGAAGGCGTGATGGATCAGGGCCTGACAGGCCCGGGTGATAATGCCGTTGCCCTGCCAGCGCTCCGCCAGCCAGTAACCGATGACCACCTTGCCAAGGTCGTGATCGATGCTGTTGTAACCGATAACCCCCACCACCTCCCCCTGATACTCGATGGCGGTGGTGAGCCCCTCGCCGCGGGCGAACTTCTCGATGGCACTGCGAATGAAGAGGGCGCTGTCGACGGGGCGCTGGATCAGCGGCGGCCAGGGTAGCCACTGGGAGAGATACTCCCGGTTGTCATTGCAGAGGGCAAACAGTTCGCTCGCCATATCGGGCTGCAAGAAGAGCAGCGCAAGCTCGTCGTCCAACTGCCATGAAAACATGGGATTCTCCTTTCAAATCAGTGATCAAATAGCGAACCAGCCACCCAATGTAGCCAATCGCCACTGGCCGCGCCAACCCTTTTACACTGCAGCCCCCCTCTTCCCATTCACCCCTCATTGCGCCACCGTTTCGCCAGTGTGCGGGCGGTGGCGAGCACCGCTTCGCGTGCCGGATTGGGCCGCTTGCCACCGCGCCACGCCATCATCACATCCCAATGCTCCTGCGGCAGATTGCGCACATCGAGCCGAACCAGCCGCCCCACCTCCAGATCCCGCTTGATGGCGAGCTCCGGCATCAGGGTGATAAAACCGTGCTCCAGCGCAAGATCGCGCGCCGCACTGGCGGGCTGTACCGCATGCAATGGGCTGGCCGCCCGCCGCAGCCGTCGCAACTGCTGGATAAAGACGTCACACCCTGGCCCCCACACCTGAGGTGCCAGCCGCTGGTCGGCGATATCCTGCAGGGTCAGGCCATGGCATCCCGCCAAGGGATGCAGCGGCGAGGCGATGGCGATGATGGGGGAGCAGCAGAGCAGCTCCATCTGCAGGCCTGCCACCGGTGGACACTTGAGCACAAAGCCGATATCGGTCACCCCGGTCAGCAACTCCTGCATGATGACCCCGGAGTGATCCGTGGTGCAGCGGATCTCGAAGGGCTCGTCCACCAGCTCCATCAACAAGGAACCGAATACCACAGCCGTCAGAGAGGGCAGGCTGGCAAGACGGATGCAAGGCAAGGCCGGCGCCCCCTGCAGTGCCAGCCGTCCCTCACTCAGGGTGGCCAGTGCCGAACGGGCTGATGGCAGAAACTGCTCGCAGGCACGGGTCGGCGTCACCCCGCGCCGATGGCGCTGAAACAGCGGCGCACCGAGACTGATTTCCAGCTGGGCAATGCGCTGGCTCACCAGCGGCTGCGACCAGCCACGAATGGCCGCCGCCTGACTGAAACTGCCCAACTCGGCGACATCCAGCAGCAGTTGCAGATCGTCCAGATCCATAGACATAAATAATCCTGATATGAAATATAGGTAGTTGTCGTCTACCACTATATCTAAACCCTCTCCAGAATGAAGTTATCTGTGAATGAGAGGGTGTTATGGTCGATAGGGCGAGGTTTTGGGGACGCTGGTTTCTGGCGCTGGATACCACACTGGTGATCCTGGGTTTCTTTGTGGTGATGCCGATGATCAGCCTGCGCTTCGTCGATCAACTCGGCTGGGCGGCGGGTCTGGTGGGGCTGGCCCTCGGCCTGCGCCAGCTGACCCAGCAGGGGCTGGGGATCTTCGGCGGTTCGCTAGCCGACCGCTTTGGCGCTCGCCCGCTCATCGTCACCGGCATGCTGTTGCGCGCCGTCGGCTTTGCCACCCTGGCCTGGGCCGACAGCGGCGCCATGCTGATCTTCTCCTGTTTTCTCTCGGGCCTGGGTGGCTGCCTGTTTGACCCGCCACGGGCCGCACTGGTGATCAAATTTACCCGTCCCCATGAGCGGGGCCGCTTTATCTCCCTGCTGATGATGCTGGAGAGTGCGGGGGCCGTCACCGGCGCCCTGCTCGGCAGCTGGCTGCTGCGCTTTGACTTCACCTACGTCTGCCTGCTGGGCGCCGGGCTCTTCACCCTGGCGGCGCTCTGCAACTGGACCCTGCTGCCCGCCTATCGCCTCTCGGTCAAACCGACGCCGATGCGGGAAGGGTTGGGGCAGGTGCTGGCCGATCGCGCCTTCTGTCGGCTGGTGCTGATCCTGAGCGGCTACTACATGCTGTGGGTACAGGTGATGCTGATTTTCCCCATTCTGGTCAAGCAACTGGCGGGTACCACCACGGCGGTGGGCTGGATGTACAGCCTCGAGACGGCGCTGTCGCTGGCGCTGCTCTACCCCATCGCCCGCTTCAGTGAACGACGCTACCGGCTGGAGAGCCGACTGATGGCGGGTATCCTGCTGATGACGGTGGGGATTGGGCTGGTTGCGTTTGTCAGCACCCTCTCCGGCATTTTCGTACTGTTGGCCTGCTTCTATCTGGGGATCATCATCTGCGAACCGGCGCGGGAGACCCTGATGACCAAGCTCGCCAACCCCAATGCCCGTGGCAGCTACATGGGCTTCAGCCGCCTCGGGCTGGCGCTGGGCGGCATGACCGGCTACGTGGGCGGCGGCTCCCTCTATGACTTCTCGCTGCAACAGGGGCAACCGGCCCTCCCCTGGCTGGTGCTGGGCACCATAGGCGTGGCCACCATGCTGCTGCTCGCCCGCTGCTTCTCCCGCCGCCCGGAGCTGGCCATCAGAGCCGCCGCCTGACCCCCCTTTGCCTGCGGCAGCCCCGTCAACGGGGCTGCCGTTCGTCCTTTCCCGCCATAATCGCGGCCAGCACTGACAGATGGCCCCGCCTCGCCATGGAATACTCTTCCCGACACCTTGCCAAGGGGAGAGCACACCATGTCACACCACCATGCTTATCACTGGATCGCACGCCTCTCCGGTACGCAGGCTACCGCGGCCCCGGATGGGAAAAACCGGATGTTTCTATTACTCGACCAGCAGGACAGGGAGTGGTGGCTGGAGGTCGCTCCCGATGAGAGCGTGCTGCTCATCACCACCCCGATGACAGGCCAGCTGGATGCCAATAGCCTGACCCCCGCCAACTTGCAGCACTGGCTGAGCCTCAATAGCGAGGTCAATCGGATGGGCGGTGCCTGGCTCGGACTGGAGGGGGATCTACCCACCCTCACCCTCTACGCCCAGATTTTTCTCGCCCACTGCGATGAACCCTTGCTCGACAACCTGATGGGTCAGCTTGCCGAACTGGCCCACGACCTCACGCCCCGACTCTACGCAGAGCAGTAGCAAGCAAGGAGCCCACCATGAAAATCGACCCCACCGCCCCACTCGCGACTGTCGCAACGCCCTCCCGCCCCCGGAGCAATCCCGGCAGTCGCTTTGTGAACCCGTGTCGCAACCTGACCGCACCTACCACCGATCGTCCCGAACTGGCGCTGCCGACCCCGCCAGCGCTGGCCCCCGATAGCCAGCAGCAGTTGAATCGCGAACTGCGCAAGGGGCTCACGGGCTATGTGCAACACCACCCCGAACAGCAAACCGCACTCGATGACTTGCTGAGTGCCGGACAGATGCGCAATGAACTCGGCAAGCCGACGCTGGCGGCAGCAGATCCCCTGACCCATCTGGTCACCCTGCTCAACCGGCTGAAAAAACTGCCGGATGGCAAGGCTCTCAGCAACGCGCTGGTCAAGGATCCTGCCGGTGAGATCGGACGCTATGTCACCCTCAAGGGATCCTTTGGCAGCAAATCCTGCCAATTACGCAGTCAGCCCCTTCCACCGAGAGCCTTGGGCAAACCCGAACTGCAGCAACTGGCGCTGGAGCTGAAACAGGTGTTGCAGCACTATCTGGATGCCAACCCGGCCAAGCGTGAACGCCATACGGAGTATCTGCGCGACTACCTGCAACAACCCGAGATCGGCCGCTATCTTGGCTTGCTCGACACGCCCGACGGCGCACAGGTCAAGATCAACGCCCTTCCCTCCCGCAAGGAGGAGATTGCAAACGTGATGAACCGCCTGCTGGCCGGTCATGGCCGTGGCGCGCTCTATCACGCCTTCGCCCAAGAGAGCGGACGGGCAGGCATGCTGGGCCGCCACTTCAAACTCGAAGGCATGCTGGCGCTCAGCTTCACGGTGCGAGCCGAACCACTGCCGCCAGCCGTCGTTGCCACCCCATCCACAGCCCAGCGCGCTGACCCCCAAGCAAGAACGGCAGACCCGGCGCTGGCACAACAGCAGGCGGAACAGCTACGCCGCCTCGAGGCGGAAGAACATCTCAATCTGGAAAAGGAGATCACCCACCAGCTGGGCAACCGACCTGCCTGCCAAATCCTGGCGAAGCTGACCAGATCGGCCGCCAATCTGCAGGCTGAACTGGATGGAAAGCACCTGCCACCAGCCGAATCCATTCCGGTAACCCATATCGATATGGCGACCCTGGCAGCACTCACCCTGCCGCAGGTACGCGAGTTGGCTGCCCAGCTGACAGAGGAGAACAACCGCTACCTGCGACGGGTCGAGGAGCATACCCTGCATCTGCCGACCCACGCCGATGCGGATCGGTTTTCCCCTCATACCCTCGACATGCTGGGCATAACGTTCACCCAGCCCTACCTCAAGGTGCTGGACGATGGCATCCAGGCACTGCGGCAACCGGCCACCAGCCGCACCGGCCGCTTGCTGGGCTGGTTACTGCCCGCTCAGGCCAGGGGGCGCCAGCTCAAACAGGAGCAGAGCATCGGCAAGTTGCACGAGCTGCGGCAGGTCATCACCCAGTTGCAGTTACAGGGTGGCAGCTGGCAGGGGATAGACCGCGCAGGCTGGGCCAAACAGCTGCTGGCCCGCACGCTGGAGCAAGCCATGCCAACACCATGGCAACTCGGACCATTTCGAATCAATGAAGGGCGCCCCCGGTGGCAGGCCAGATTGAGCGAGTGGGGGATTTTGAACGAATGGGGCATTCCGGTAGCCAGAGACTGATATCGGGCAATCACGGCAGCCAGCCCTGAGCCGACCCCATGGCACAGGGTTGGCCTGACCCGCCTCCCCCGGACCAACATGACGGAGAAAAAAGGTTGCGAATTACAACTTTTACGCTACTTTAGTTGTTATGCACAACTAAAAAGGAAACCACGATATGGATCCCCGTCCCCTGCGCGCCCTGTCGCGCGATCTGGTCCGCGAACTCGGCATGCTCTCCCAGCAGTGCGGCAATCTGGCCCTCACCCCCATCGAGGCTCACCTGCTGATCGAGCTGGAAAACGCCCCCGCCACCAACCAGCAACTGGCGGAAAAACTGCACATCGACAAATCCAATGCCAGCCGCCCGCTGGCTCGCCTCGCCGAACGGGAGCTGATCAGCTGGCACCCGCACCCCTCCGACGGGCGCAGCAAGGAGGCCCGTCTCACTGCCGAGGGGCAAACGATGCTGCTGGAGTTGCACCGGGAGATGGACGGGGCGATGGAGGAGATGCTGGCGCAGTTAAGCCAGCCCGAGCGTGAGCAGTTGTGGAGCGGCCTGCTGCTCTACCGCAGCGCCCTCTCCCGCGCCCGCCGCCAGCAGGGTTACCGCATTCGCCCCATCACGGCGGCAGATGATCCGCGGATCGCCACGGTGATCCGCGCTGTGTCGGCCGAATATGGCCTCACCGCCGACAAGGGTTATGGGGTCTCCGATCCCAATCTCGATACTCTCTCCCGAAGCTATCAGGGGGAGAAGAGCCGCTACTGGGTGATCGAAGGGCCGGACGGTGCCATCCTCGGCGGTGGCGGCATAGCGCCGCTGGCGGGGGAAGAGGGAGTCTGCGAGCTGCAGAAGATGTACTTTATACCCGCCCTGCGCGGGCTTGGCCTTGGCAAGCGGCTGGTGTTGCAAGCGCTGGATACCGCTCGAGACTTGGGCTATCGCCGCTGCTATCTGGAGACCACTGAGGTGCTGCGGGAAGCCACTGGGCTCTATGAATCGCTGGGGTTTGAGCACCTGCCCGGCCCCCTCGGCTGTACCGGCCACGGGGATTGCGAGATCTGCATGGTGTTGACGCTGGAGTAAAGCCCCCTCATCCCCACCCCTTCTCCCGCAAGGGGAGAAGGGAGCAAAGATGATTTCACCCTCTTTCGGACAGATATCGGATGGTTCCCTCCGGGAGATGACCAGAGCAAAGGTCGCTGGCGACCGGCCAGGTGCCATGCCATTGCCACCTGCATCTCTCCTTTCAGGCAAAACGATACAAAAAAGAGACCCCGCCGAAGCGGGGTCTCTTTGATCATCTGCCAACAGGCAAACCAGCGGTGATCAGTGCTCGCGAGTCTGGCGGAAGTGAACGTCGGGGTGACGCTCTTGGGCCAGGCGCAGGTTGACCATGGTCGGCGCGATGTAGGTGAGGTTGTCACCACCATCGAGGGCCAGGTTGACCTCGTTCTTGCGTTTGAACTCTTCGAACTTCTTGACGTCGGTCCCTTCCACCCAGCGGGCGGTGGAGACGTTGACCGCCTCGTACAGCGCTTCGACGTTGTATTCGCTCTTCAGGCGCGATACCACCACGTCAAACTGCAGCACACCGACCGCACCCACGATCAGATCGTTGCTGATCAGCGGACGGAACACCTGCACCGCGCCCTCTTCGGAGAGCTGCACCAACCCCTTGAGCAGCTGCTTCTGCTTGAGCGGGTCGCGCAGGCGGATGCGGCGGAACAGTTCCGGTGCGAAGTTCGGAATGCCGGTGAACTTGAGATCTTCACCCTGGGTGAAGGTGTCACCGATCTGAATGGTGCCGTGGTTGTGCAGACCAATGATGTCACCGGCGAAAGCGTCTTCCGCCTGCTCCCGGTCACCAGCCATAAAGGTCACGGCGTCGGAGATGTTCACATCCTTGCCGATGCGCACGTGGCGCATCTTCATGCCCTTGCTGTAAGTGCCTGACACGATACGCATAAAGGCGATACGGTCGCGGTGTTTCGGATCCATGTTTGCCTGGATCTTGAACACGAAGCCGGAGAACTTCTCCTCGGTCGCTTCGACTTCGCGGCTCTCGGCCTTGCGCGGCATCGGAGACGGCGCCCAGTCGGTCAGACCGTCCAGCATGTGGTCGACACCGAAGTTACCGAGTGCAGTACCGAAGAACACCGGGGTCATCTCGCCCGCGATAAAAGCCTCGTGGTCGAATTCGGGAGAGGCGCCCTGCACCAGCTCCAGCTCGCCGCGCAGTTGGGCAGCCAGATCCTCGCCGATGGCGGCATCCAGATCCGGGTTGTTCAACCCCTTGACCACCCGCTTCTCCTGAATGGTGTGGCCCTGACCGGTCTGATAGAGATAGGTCTCATCCTTGTAGAGGTGGTAGACCCCCTTGAAGGATTTGCCACAGCCGATCGGCCAGGTGATGGGGGCGCACATGATCTTCAGTTCGCGCTCCACCTCGTCCATCACTTCCATCGGGTCGCGCACTTCGCGGTCCAGTTTGTTCATGAAGGTGAGGATGGGAGTATCGCGCAGACGGGTCACTTCCATCAGCTTGCGGGTCCGGTCTTCAACACCCTTGGCGGCGTCGATGACCATCAGGCAGCAGTCGACCGCGGTCAGGGTACGGTAGGTATCTTCGGAGAAGTCCTCGTGACCCGGGGTATCGAGCAGGTTGACCAGACAGTCGGCATAGGGGAACTGCATCACCGAGGTGGTGATGGAGATACCACGCTGCTTCTCCATCTCCATCCAGTCGGATTTGGCGTGCTGGCCTGAACCACGGCCCTTGACGGTACCGGCGCGCTGAATGGCCTGTCCGAACAGCAGGACTTTTTCGGTGATGGTGGTTTTACCCGCATCCGGGTGCGAAATGATCGCAAAAGTGCGTCTCTTGGAGACTTCACTCAGAAATTCAGCTGACATAATTCAACGTTCTTCTATTGAGCGGTGGCATCAGCCACCGTGGGAATAAATCCGGAATGCCGCTCACGGCACATGTATACGCAACGAAAGCCACGCCAGCTGGCGTGTTGCCAACCTGATGGAGAGAGGGAGGAGGGTTGCGTTACATGGGTCTTCTCGCCTGAGTCAAAGCAAAATTGCGCGACATTATACCCGCGCGAGTGAAAAATACCCAGCCCGTCAGTCGTCTGTTTCCACCCGGTTGCGCCCAGCCTCCTTGGCGCGATAGAGGGCCTCGTCTGCGCGCCGGGTCAGGGCAGCCAGATCCGGATCATCAGCCTGCTGGCAGGCGACGCCTATGCTGATAGTCACCGGATGGGAGAGACCGGGCAGCGTCAGGTTGGCCACCCTCTCGCGGATCCGCTCAGCCACCCGGCACGCCTCCTCGATACCGGTATCCGGCAACAGGACCAAAAATTCTTCTCCCCCGATACGTCCCAACACATCATGCTGGCGTAACTGACTCGCTACCGCTTGCGAGACCCATTGCAGCACCCGGTCGCCCTGATGATGGCCCAGGGTGTCGTTGATCCGCTTGAAGTGATCGATATCGAACACCAGCAGACAAAAGGGGGAGCCCTGCCTGCGAGCCAGCGCAAACATATCGCTGCCGTGCTGCAACACCCGGCGCCGGTTATTGATGCCGGTCAGCTCATCGGTAAAGGCCAGCCGATGCATCCGACGATTGCGCTCAATCAGCCACCCCATGGTCAGCAAAGCCAGCCCCCCACAGAGCACTATCACCACCAACAGCCAGAAGCGACGCTCCTTGATCTGCGCCAGCTCCTGCTGCTGCAACTGCTGCTCGACCCGCAACTGCTTGTTCTCCACCTCCTGGCGGGCCAGTTCAAACTCGCCACGCACCCAGGCGGTGCTCTGCTCCCGTTGCAACTGATCGAGACGCTGCTCCTGTACCAGATGATCCCGCAACGCTGCCAGCGCCGCCGGATAGTCCCCTTGCAACTCGAATGCTTCGCTACGCACGCCGTAGAGATCCATCAGGTAACGAATGTGCCCCTCCGCCTTCAGGATCGGTTCAATTGTCGCAAGCGCGCGCAGGGCCGAAACCGGCTCCCGCTTTTTTACCTGCAGCTTGGCCATCACCAGCTCGAGATGGGCGTGGAGAATGAGATCCACTTGCGGAGAGAGCACCCGTGCAGCCAGCCCCAACAAGCGCCCAGCCTCCTCCGTGCGCCCCTGACCGAGCAGAGCCTCCGACAGCATCACCTGACGATCGGCATGTTCAATCCGGTATTCCGGCTGGTGGAAAAAAGCGAGGCTCCGCTCAAGCTCCTGTTGCGCCTCCTGATAGCGCCCTGTATCCAGATAGACCAGTGCCAACTGCTCGCTCATCCTGGCCGCCCCGAAGCCGTTGTGGTTCTTGACAAAGTGTTCATCCAGCCGGTGCAGAGTGGTGAGCGCCTCGGTATAGAGCCCCATCCGGCGAAATGCTGCCGCGATCTCGAGCTGCGCCTGGTGATACCAGGTGACCAGCCCCAGTTTTTCATAGATGTCATGCGCCTTGGTAAGATCCACCAGCCCCTGTCCGGACGCCCCCTGAAACGACAGCATGGCCCCCCGTCGGGACAGCGCCAGCGCCTCCAGCTTTGGCAAGGCCGCCACCCTCGCAAGGCGCAATCCCTCATCGAAGTCACGACGAGCCTGTGCCACCTCGCCAAGCAACTGATTGAACCAGCCACGGCAGATGGTCAGATCGGCCATGGCGGCGCCATCTTCCCGCTTTTTAGCGAGCGCCAACTGGCTGTCGGCATACGCTATGGCACGACGGGACTCCTGCATGTCATCAGCCGATTGCGCCCAGCAAGCCAACCGCCGGATCCGCATCTGCTGTGGCTGCGGATAGGCATCGCCATCCTGCAGCAGCCGGGCGATCCGTTCGCGTAACAGTTCTATCGGCTGATAGACCCGTTCCATATCATCCAGTTCGCTCTCCAGCTGGGCGGGTGACAAGGGTTGGGCCGCCAGCCCGAACACCGCCAGCAACAGCAGTAAAGCAAGGTGACGCATAAAGACTCCGGGTGAATGGGAGAGGTCATCGGGCAGTGGATGCCGGAAAATCACTATCTTTTCCCCTGCAACAAGGGTTGTAAAGAGCTGAGTCCCGCGCTGCCGCCTGAATGGCTGTCTGGTCACATTTTACAGCGACATCATTGATGTTGGATGCTCGCGGGACAATCACGACGGCAAGAGGGCACAACGTAACGCCGGCCCTCCCGGTTACTAGTGATGCTGCCAGCGCCGCAGCAGCCGACCACGCAAGCCGCAATCGAGCAGCCAGCTGTTGTCGAAGACCCGCAGCAAGGCCGGTTTGGCGTGGCGGGACATGGCGACGGCGTGAAAACGGGTCTGGCGCTGGCGATAGCTGTTCATCTGATCGAGCAGGGAGTGCGGCAGGCTCTGGGCGATAAAGTCGGAGATGACCAGCACATCGGCCTTGGCAAAGGCGGGATCATCGAGCTTGGCCAGCGCCTTCTCAAGACAGGGCACCAGATCGGTACCGCCGTGAAAACTCATGGAGAGGAAGCGCTCCGCCTTCTCCAGACCGGTATCTGCGGTGATCTCGAGGGTCGCCACCTCGGTGGAGAAGAGCATCAGGTAGCAGCCGCGCTTCTCATCCATCGCCACCTTGAGCAACGCCAGAAACAACGCCTTGGCACACTCCTCGGGATAACCGCCCATGGAACCGGAGGTATCGACACAAACGATAAAGGGGCCGCGCTGCTGCAGCTGCTTGCCCCCCTGCTCCGGGGTGCGCAGCATGATACGCTGGCGCGGCAGGGTACCCCGCGACTGATAGCTGAGCAGGCGCCGCTCCAGATAGCGGCGGTAGAACTCCAGCTCCAGCTCCGGCAGCCCCAGCATCACCGCCTCGCTTGGCAGCAGCCGCATCAGATCGCTGGCCTGATGGATCCCCACCAGATCGTCCGGCACATCATCGCTGGGGGCGGGCTCCAGCTCCAGTACCTCGACCGGCGGCACCGGTTGTTCCTGCGCCCGCCGATCCCGTTCGCTACGGCCGAGCAGACCCGCGATCTCCGCCAGCAGGGGCTCGCGCTGCAACATGCGGGCATATTGCTTGATCAGCACCAGACTGCGCTTGTGCCAGTGTCCCTGCGCCAGATCCCACAGGCCGCCCGCGGAAATCTGGTTGGGATCGAGGGCATCAGCCAGAGTGCGGCTTGCCAGCAGCTGATCTTCAATCTCCTGACGCTGCTTCTCCCGCTCCGCCTCGGCGATCTGCTGCTGCAACTGCAACAGGCTCCCCACCAGACTGGCGCGCCACTTGTCGATAAAGAGCTGGCGCAGCCCCTCGGTGGGGTGAGCCATCAGCTGGCGCACCAAGGAGCGGGCCTCACCGGCGAAGGGGCTGTACTGATCCAGCGACTCCAGCAGGCCGGGCAGGCGACCAATCAACTCGGTCATCGGCAGTTGCCGGTGTGCCTGATAGAGCAGGTACTCCTGCTCCAGCGCCACCGGCACCGGCTTGTGGCGGATCTCCTCGCCGAGCTGTTCGCCCCAGCTCTGCAGGCGCTTTTTCAGCAGCTTGCCTTGCAGCGGGGAGCGTTTGATAAATTCGGATATCTTGGGCGAGGCTGCCAGCAGGAGCGCCACCTCACCCGCCAGCTCCCCTTCGCCCATCAGGAGCCCCAGATCCAGCATGCCAATCTCAAGCATGTGCGCCCCTTACTCGTCCAGCCTTGGCAACCGTTCGCGCCACTGCACCAACTCGCTGCGCAGCAGTTCAAGATCCCGGTTCAGCACGAAGAAGCTGTCCTCCACCTGCTGCAGCCAGCGTGAGGCGATAAAGAGGTGTTGTTGATGACGCTCAAACAGGCTGCGCTGCTGCTTGAGCTCCTGCATCACCTTGCCGACCTGGACCAGTTGCTCGTCGAGCGCCTGCAACCAGGGCTCCAGCACCACCTCGGGAATGGCGTTGCGTTCCATCAATACCAGCGGGATCTGCTGGCGCTGGATATCGAGCACCTGAAGCCGCAGTTCATCATCGAGCACCAGCTCGTAGTGCCCCTCTTTCGGGTTGCCGAACTGATAACCGACCAGCGCCTCGCCGGTGGGACGCCAGTGGGAGAGCAGGGTACGATCGAACACCAGCGTGCGGGTGAGGCGCTCGGGATCGCTGCCATCCAGCGGCGCCGGAGTGAGCAGATGAAAGTGCACCTGCTTGCCAAAGGGCCTGGCATTGGCGAGCGGGATCTCGATGCCCCGGGCACGGCGGCCAAACCACTGCTTGCGCTGGCGCGCTTTGGTGCAGAGCCGCTGGGCCACGCTCTGTTTCAGCTGTTTGAACTGATCGCGCAGCGCCAGCAGCTGGCGGGTCATCGCCAGTTGCTGATAACCATAGAGACGGGAGAACTCGGTCATCATCTCCATCAGGGTGGTGCGGGACTCCTCGTCATGCCAGAGGCAATCCTTGAACAGCAGCAGGTCGAGGGGGGCCACCTCGTCGCGGCCATTGAAGAAGGCACTCGCCTTGATGAGCCGTACCGCCTTCTTCCAGCGGCGATCCGACACATAACAGCGATGGGCAAGCTGGCTGTCGAGCTGTTGGCGCAGTTGATAGATCAGCTCGAAACAGGCATCCGGCAGGCGCACCTGCTCAATCTGGCTCTGCCACTGCTCGTACTCATCGCCCCGGATCTGCAAGGATTCCGGCAAGTTCTGGTGGGCATGGCCATCACTGGCCAGCATCGCCTGAAAGTTCGACTTCTCCTGCACCCGGTCCATCCAGATCCGCACCAGCATCCGGTCGTAGAGCGCTTCCAGCCCGCTATCCGGCGCCGGCAGCTCGTTGGAGGCGGTCACCAGCAAGCGCATCGGGATGGGGTGCTGACTGTCGCCATTACGGAACTGCCGCTCGTTGATGGCGGTGAGCAGGGTATTGAGGATGGCGGGGCCCGCCTTCCAAATCTCGTCGAGGAACACCACCTCGGCCTCCGGCAGATAACCGGCGGTGAGGCGCAGGTATTTGCCATCCTCCTTCAGCGCCTGAATAGAGAGGGGGCCAAACACCTCCTCCGGCGTACTGAAACGGGTCATCAGGTATTCGAAGTGGCGGGCATCGTGAAATGCCAGCTTGAGGCGGCGGGCAATCAGGCTCTTGGCGATGCCGGGCGGGCCCAGCAAGAAGAGGCTCTCGCCACTGAGGGCGGCCAGCAGACCGAGGCGCAGGGCATCCTGCCGTTCGTAGAGCCCCTCGCCAAGGGCCGCCAGCAGCCGGGGCAGCCGCTCCTGGATGGGAATAAGACGCGCGGGGTTCTGGGCTTGAGCTAAAGACGACATAGAGACTGTTCCGAAGCTGGGATGATGATAGCCCCAAGGTGCGATATCCATTTGTTCGACCTTGGATTTTGTCTTGTTATGATGTTTATTCTGGTATCTCTTGCCGCAGAATACTCGACTCTGGCAGGAAAAAACGCCAGGGCGGTGCGATACCGTTGCAGCGCCCATGCGTGGCCAGAGTGGTTATCAGCATCATGGCCAGCGTGTCATGCCCGCATACGCCAGATGATACGTTGCAAAGGGTGCAGCAAGACCGGTTCGAGTGTACCCTGCGCAACACGATTTTCCCCAATGCAGATCAAGAGTGAGTCGCCCCAGATGCAAGATCCCGTTCGTCAGAGCATGTTGGCCCGCATGGGCATTCAAAGCTGGCAGCTGCGTCGTCCGGCATTGCTGGGCGCAGAACCTGCTCCCGAACTTGAGCAACATGCCGCTCAGCCTGGCCAGACGCCCCCGGCCACCAGCGCCCCGTTGCCCAGCGGCAAACTCTGGCTGCAGGCACCTAGGCTGCCTGCCACCACGCTGCTGGCGGATATCTGCCAGCTGCTCGGCATGACGCCCGATGAGGTCTCCCTGCTCAGCGAGCTGCCGCCCGCCGACCTGCAAAGGGCGGACGCCTCCCCCCTGCTCTGGCTGACGGAGGCCAACCCCGAGCGGCCGGATGCGCTGATCTGCCCGCTCATCCCCAGCGCCGCGCAAAAGCGCGCCCTGTGGCAACAACTGCGCCAACACCTTGCGGCCAGCGCGGCGTGATCCTGCATCATGCCGCCGAGCCCCACCGTGATGCCGTTCTTTTTACCTGATTTTACACACGCTGCCCCAGCCGCCGCCTCTGCCAACCCTGGTGCCCACAATGCTGCCATCCGGAGCCCCCATGCCTGAGTTTCGTCCCCTGCTCGAGAGCGATTTCGACCTTGTTTACCCCATCGAGCAAGCCGCCCACAAGGAGCCGTGGAGTCAGGCCAACCTGCTTTCCTGCTTCGGCCCTCGCTATCTCAACGGCTTGATGCTGGTCGATGGCCGCCCGGCGGGCTTCTATATCTCGGATCTGGTGGCCGGTGACAGCTCGCTGATGAACATCTGCGTGCATCCGGCGTTTCAGGGCAAGGGGTTGGGACGGGCGCTGTTGCAGGCCTATCTGGCGCGCAGCAAACAAGCTGGCGCAGAGGCCTGGTTTCTCGAGGTACGGGCCGGTAACCAGACCGCCATCAACCTCTACGAGAGCGCCGGTTTTGCCGAATATTGCCGCCGCGCCGACTACTACGGCACCGGCAACGATCGGGAAGATGCGGTATTGATGTCGCGGCTGTTCGATTTCGGCTGATCCGGCCTGTTCGCCGCGCTCAAACGTCTTGGCCCCCTCAATCGAGGGGGGCGTTGTCCAGCGCAGGATCCTGCAAGGAGAGGGTAGTGTGCACCACCGCCTCGAATCCGGCGGCAGAGAGCGGCATATAGAAGCCCCGCAGCCAGGTTTTTCCCGGCATCCAGATCTGGTCGATATCCACCACGACCTTGATGGGTCTGAGGGGCTGACCCGGCTGCTGGATATAGATACCGGGCGGTGTGGCGACCTTGGGAAAGCGGCGCAGGATCTGCTCGCTGCCATCCCCCTTGCCCGGGTTGAGCCGCACCTTCACCAACCGAGCGAGCGGGCCGGTCATCTCCTTGCTCTGCCAGAATTTCTTCTCCAGATCGCCGCAGCGGCGGCACTTGGGGGTCTCCAGCACATAGAGCAGCGGATAACCCAACGCCAGCGCCTGTTGCTGGGCCTGATGATACCCTTCGGCCCCCTGATACCAGGGATTGGCGGGCCCCTGTGCCCCCTTGCCAAAAAAGAACCAGGCTGCACCGCCCCCCACCACCATGAGCCCGACTGCGGCCAACGCCCCTTTCACCCACAGATTCATATCGTTAACCCTCTTTGCACTCCCTTGCAGTATCGGCCAGCCTGCCCGAAGGCGTAGCTATTTGCACTCTTTGTGATCCAAGACAAACGGCGAACACTTGTAAGCTGTAATGTTGGAGTTTAAACTCTAGCCCGATTTTTAGTGCCCTCGCGGGCGTACAACTGTAATTAAAGGATGTTTGACTGATGCCGAAGCTTCATCTGGTTCGACTGATGCGTGAACGTATTGCCCAGCTTGGCAACAAGGCTGCCCTGCGGGTTCAGCAAGATGGCCAGTGGCGCGCCATCGGCTGGCGTACTCTGGGCCAGGCCATGGACTATTGCGCACAGGCGCTGATCCGTGCCGGCCACCAGCCAACCGAAATGGTCGGCATCTACGCCCGCAACATGCCGGAGTGGACCCAGGCCGATCTCGGCATCCTTGCCGCCCGCGGTGTCAGTGTCCCGATCTACCCCACCAGCACCCTCGAACAGCTGCGCTATATCGTGCGCGATGCCAACATCGGCCTGCTGTTCGTCGGTGAACAGCCCCAGTTCGATCAGGCGCTCAACTTGTTAAAGGATGGCGAAATCCGCCAGATCGTCGCCCTCGATAGCAACGTCAACCTGCGCGGCTGTCCGCAAGCGAGCCACTTCCAGGAGTTTCTGGTCTCCGGCAACCATCAGCCCAGCGAACAGGTGCTGCACGAGCGCGAGAGCCAGTACCGGATGGACGACCTGCTGACCCTGATCTACACCTCCGGCACCACCGGCGAACCCAAGGGGGTGATGCTCGATTTTGCCAACGTTGCCGCCTGTTTCGAGATGCACAACAGCCGCCTCGACCTCAATCCGCAGGATGTGTCGCTCTGCATGCTGCCGCTTAGCCATGTGTTCGAGCGGGTCTGGAGTTTCTACGTGCTCTACTGCGGTGGTGAAAACGTCTATATCCGCGACCCGCAGAAAGTGATGGATGTGATTGGCGAAGTGCAACCGACCGTGATGTGCGCCGTACCGCGCCTCTACGAGAAGGCCTACGCCATGATTCAGGCCAAGGTGGCTCAGGCGCCGGCCCTGCGTCGTGCCCTGTTTGGCTGGGCGACCCGAGTTGGCAAGCAGATGGTTGCTACCCGTCAGGCGGGCAAATCCGCCTCCCCGCTGCTCTATGCCCAGCTCTGGCTGGCGGAGCGACTGGTGTTTCGCAAGCTGCGTGCCCGCTTTGGTGGCCGCACCCGCTTCCTGCCGGTGGCGGGCGCCCGTCTGGCTGACGATGTGAACCTCTTCTTCCAGGCGATGGGGCTCAATCTCAAGTACGGCTACGGCATGACCGAAACCACCGCCACCGTCTGCTGCTATGAAGACAGCCAGTTCAAGCTCGGCTCCATCGGCACGGCACTGAACGGCATCGAAGTGAAGCTGGGTGAGAACAACGAGTTGCTGGTGCGCTCGCCCACCGTGATGCGCGGCTACTACAACAAACCGGACGCCACTGCCGAGGTGATGACCGAAGATGGCTTCCTGCGTACCGGCGATGCCGGTGAGCTCGATAGCCAGGGCAATATCTACTTCACCGAGCGCCTCAAGGAGCTGATGAAGACCTCCAACGGCAAGTATGTGGCCCCGCAACTGGTGGAAGGGACCATCGGCAAGGATCGCTTTATCGAGCAGATCGCCATCGTCGCCGATGCCCGCCACTTTGTCTCGGCACTGATCGTCCCCTGCTTCGAGTCGCTGGAAGAGTACGCCCGCTCCATCAACCTGCAGTACCAGTGCAAGAGCGAGCTGCTGCGCAACTCCCGGGTGAAGGAGTTCTTCGAAGCACGCATCGCCGACTTGCAAAAAGAGCTGGCCAAGTTCGAGCAGGTGAAAAAGTTCACCCTGCTGCCGAGCGCCTTCTCCATGGAGCTGGGTGAACTCACCCCCACCATGAAGCTGCGCCGCAAGATCATCGAGGCCAAGTACCAGAGCGAGATCGAGGCCATGTATAACCACGTCTGATATCGCCTCTGCGTCCTCCTCAAAAAAGCCGTCCCCTCCCGGGATGGCTTTTTTGTTGCTCATTCAGCCTCGGTCAGCAAGGGGGGCATAAAGTGGTTCAGATATTCATCATCCCTCATGGATGATATTCACCCCCCCATTTGACGCCCGATGCCATGACGCTGACCACTCTCGACTTGCACGGCAAGAAACGCTATTACCTGCTGCTCCACGACGAGCTCGGTCTGGATCACTGGGCCCTGCAACAGAGCGAGCTGACCCGCAGGCTGGAGTCCATTGCCAGCAGCCAATTCTGGCTACATCCCGCCAGCAACAGCCTGTGCAAGATAGTGCCAGACAAGTACCCGCGCTGGAGCCTTGGCTGGTGGCGTCGGGATCTGCTCGGCAAGCGTCTGGTGGGTCATATCGATGCACTGCGCGAGTGGCAGAGTAATCGTCGTCTGCGCAAGGCCGGGCTACAGGTGGTTCCCTGCAAGGCCGCCGGGATCGCCCTCAACCCGCTCAATCCCCATGCCTCTTTTCTGGCAGTGCACTACCTGGCGGAGCACTGCTCCGGCGAACACTACTTCAAACAGGCAGGGGAGAACGATCGCCTGGCCCTGCTGCATCGGCTCGCCCAGGATCTCTATCACCTGGCAAAGCACGGTTACTATCATCGGGATCTTCATCTGGGCAACCTGATGCTATCCCCTGTCGGCAATATCGTCTGGATCGATACCCATGTGCGCCGACTGCCCAGCAATCTGGAGCGGCTGCGCCAGACATTTTTAGACTCACTAGAGCCAAAAAAATTGTTCGGGCAGTTCTACCGGGATTATCTGCTAGCCCAACTGCGCCGTCTGGCTGGTCTGCCTCAGCCACAATCCATAAAGCCTTAACCAATAAAAAAGCCGCTCATCGAGCGGCTTGCAGCAGCGGATCCCGTCAGGCCGGGGTCTTGCTGGTCCCGAAGTAATCGGCCAGGAAGTCGTCAAACGACACGCTGTCGCTGCGCTCGCGTTCGCGCTGCTTGGCCAGCGAATCCTTCGCCTCACCGGCAAAGTAGGCCTCATCCCAGTACTGCAGCTCCCCTGCCAGCAGCTCCTCGCGATAGCGGGTCGCCAGCTTGTCGCCATAGCAGCCGTTGTCCTTGCCGCTCTCCAGCAACTCCTTGAGCATGCGGGCGGAATAGGTGAGCTCGGGGTTGAGCAGCTTCTCGCGGTGCATCGCCAGCGTCTCGCGATAGCGGTTGCGGCCACAGCAGCGATCCAGCAAGTCGGCCACCTGAGCCAGCTCGTCAAACAGTTTGAGGCCGTACTCTTTGAGGCCAATGGCATTGCCCTGCTCATCTTCAAGCGTCAGGCCGGGACGACGCCCTTCCAGCACCACCTTGTTCTGGTTGCGGCGGTTGCGGGCAATCTCCTCGTCACTCAGCACCGGAGAGGGGCGCAGCAGGCACCAGACCAGGAACAGATCGAAGAAGCGGATCTGGTCGGCATCGATGCCGAGAGGGGTGAAGGGGTTGACGTCCACGGTGCGCAGCTCGATGTATTCGATGCCGCGCTGCTCCAGCGCATCCGAGGGCTTCTCGCCGCTGCGCGGGGTACGCTTGGGCCGGATCGGAGCATACAGCTCATTCTCCAGCTGCAGCACGTTGTCGTTGAGCTGGCGATACTCCCCATTCACCTTGACCCCGATCTTGGCGAACTCGGGATCATGGGTATTGATGGCGCGGCGCAGACTGCTGACATAGGCCGGCAGGTTGTCGTGGCTGATCTTGAGCCCCGCCTGGGAGCTGTTGGTATAGCCCAGATCGGAGAGACGCAGCGCGGTGGCGTAAGGCAGATAGAGGGTGCCCTTGCCGGTCTTCTCGAACGGCAGGTTGCTCTGGCGCCCTTTGAGGAAGGATTCGCAGATGGCCGGCGAGGCACCGAACAGGTAGGGCACCAGCCAGCCGAAGCGGTAGACGTTGCGAATAAGCCCCATGTACTTGTCGGAGATAAAGCGCTGGCTGCAGCACCCTTCGCACACCAGATCCTGCCACTCGCTCCAGAAGCTGTCTGGCATGGAGAAGTTGAAGTGCACCCCGGCGATCACCTGCATCAGGCTGCCGTAGCGGTTCTTCAAGCCCTGACGGTAGAGAGTCTTCATCTTGCCGATATTGGAGCTGCCGTACTGGGCCAGCCGGATGCTCTCTTCCCCGCCGACGAAGCAGGGCATGGAGAGCGGCCAAATCCGCTCGTCACCCAGATGCTGAATCACATGGTGATGGATGTCGCCGAGCTGCTCCATCAGGCTGTCGATGGAGTCGGTGGCCGGGGTGATGAACTCCAGCAGGCTCTCCGAGTAGTCGGTGGTGATATTGGGATGGGTCAGGGCCGAGCCCAGCGCCCGTGGATGGTCACTCTGGGCGAGTCGGCCATCCGGCGTGATGCGCAGGCATTCACGCTCGATCCCGCGCCGGATCCCCTTGAGCGCGGTGAGGCGCTCCGGTGATCCCAACGCATTCAGCAACTCGGTGAGCGACAAGCTTGTTGTAGTCATATTCACGGCTCATGTGAGGCCGCCCCATCCGGGGCGGCTCTTGATTTTTATAAAGCGTCAGTTACGGCAACTGCAGCGGATAGATGGGAAGATGAAGCTCCTTCAGGAGTTTTTCAAGCTTTTGCTTGTCTCCCACCACCACGATCACCATGTCGGCCGGATTGAGCCAACGGGCGGCACTGGCTTTCAGCACCTCGGGCGACACCGTCTTGATGAGGTTGTTCTGGGCCTGAACATAGTCCGGTTTCAGGTCATACATCACCATCTGCAGCAGGAAGCCCGCCTTCTGGCCCAAGGTCTCGTAAGAGAGAGCATCCTGCTGGGAGACAGCGCTGCGCATATAGGCCAGCTCGACCGGGGTCGGGCCGCTCTTGCGGTAGTTGTCCATCTCCTTGAGGAACTGGCGGATGGCATCCACGGTCGCATCGGCCCGCACATTGGCGCCGGTGGCGAAGGTGCCCACCTCGCGGTTGGCGGAGAAACCGGAGCTGGCGCCGTAGGTGTAGCCCTTGTCTTCCCGCAGGTTGAGGTTGATGCGGCTGTTGAAGTTGCCACCCAGGTTGAAGTTCATCAGCCCGGCGGTGAAGTAGTCACCCGTGGTATCGAACGGCATGGCGCGACGACCGATACGGATCACCGACTGGGGTGCTCCCGGCTTGTCGACCAGATAGATGCCCGGCTTGGCCTGCTCACCCTTGAGCTTGAGATCCCCCAGAGTCGGCGTGGCCCCCTTCCACTCGGTCAGGAAGCCAAGTTGCTCCTCGATCTGCTTCTGGTCCACATCACCGACCACCACCACTTTGGCGTTGGTGGGGTTGTAGTAGGCCTGATAGAAGTGCTTCACGTCCGCCAGGGTCAGCTTGGCCACATCAGCCGCTACCCCGTCGGTAGGTTGACCGAGGCGGTTCTGCTTGCCGTAGACCAGCTCGCGGAACGCCTGCCCGGCCAGCCACTCGGGCTGCTGCTGGGCCTGCTGCATCCCTTGCAGCAGCTGCGCCTTGACCCGCTCGAAGTCCGCCTCCCGCATGCCCGGACGCTCCAGCACCTCGCGCACCAGCGCCAGCGTCTGGGGCAACTTGTCCGCCAGAGAGCTGACGGTGATCAGGTTGTTGTACTGGGCGCTGGAGACATCGATGGAAGAGCCCAGCTTTTGCAGCTCGTCGCTGAGCTGAGCCTCGGTCAGGCGCACCGTGCCCTGCCCCATCATGGCGGCGGTCAGATTGGCCAGCCCCAGTTGCCCCTTATCTTCGGCACGAATGCCGCCCGGCAGGGCGATCATGATGGAGACGGCGGGGATCTCGTCACTTTTGGTGCCAATAATCTCGATGTTCTTGTCGAGCTTGCCGTGCCAGATGGCGGGCACCTTGACGCTCACCGCCTCGCTCGCCTTGGGCTGCACGCTGCGATCGAAATTGTCTTTTACCGGTCGTTCGGCCAGCGCCTCATCATGCTTGCTGTAATCCGGCAGCTCGCGCTTGGCGGGGGTAAAGTTCGGGGTGGCGACCTGCCACTCGGTCTTGCCCTTGGGCACCACGCTCAGCACCACCGCAGGCTTGCCGGCGATGAACTGGTCGTAGGCGGCTTTCACCTGCTCCGGGGTCACCTTGCCGATGGCATCGAGGGTCTTGAACACATAGTTGGGATCCTGGGTAAACACCTGACCCATGGCGAGCTGGCTCACCTTGCCGGAGACGCTGTCCAGACCCCAAATGGCGGAGGCACGGTACTTGGCGATCGCCTTCTCCAGATCTTCCGGCTTGAGACCGCGCTGGGCAAACTCGCCGATCACCTTGTCCACCTCCCCCTTGAGGGTCTTGAGGCTGCCATCCTGCGACGGGTTGGGATAGGCGTAGACGGTCAGGGTACAGGCCAGCTCTTCACAGTAATGGGACGCCCCCACATCGATCGCCTTGCCGGTTTTCACCAGCGACTGGTAGAGCATGGAGCTGGCCGAGCCGCCGAGCACGTCGGCAAACATGTCGAGCGCTGGCTCCTGCGGATCGCCAAGGGAGACGGTGGGGTAGCTGATATAGAGCAGCGGCAGGTGCACCTTGTCCTGCAGCGTCACGTAGCGGGTCTCGGGCAGAGTCACCGGCTTTGGCGTCGGCTCGGCCACATCCGGGCCGCGCGGGATGGCGCCGAAGTACTGCTCAATCCACGCGAGGGCCTGCTTGCTGTCAAAGTCGCCGCCCAGAGTCAGGGTGGCGTTGTTGGGGCCATACCAGCGCAGGAAGAACTGCTTGAGGTCGTTCACATCGACCCGATCGAGATCTTCCACGTAACCGATCGGCTGCCAGGAGTAGGGGTGAGTGCGCGGATAGAGCGCCTCCCCCACCTTCTCGCTCACCAGCCCGTATGGCTGGTTATCGACCCGCTGGGCCCGCTCGTTCTTGACGGTGGCACGCTGGATCTCGAACTTCTTCTGGCTCACCGCATCGAGCAGGAAGCCCATCCGATCCGCCTCCAGCCAGAGCACTTTTTCCAGCTGGTTGGCAGGCACAGTCTCGTAGTAGTTGGTGCGGTCCTTGTTGGTGGTGCCGTTCATGTCGCCACCGGCCTCGTTGATGATCCGCATATGCTCCTGATCACCGACGTGTTTCGAGCCCTGGAACATCATGTGCTCGAAGAAGTGGGCGAAACCGGACTTGCCGACCGTCTCGCGGGATGAGCCGACGTGATAGGTCACATCGAGGTGCACCAGCGGATCGGAGCGGTCGGGGGCCAGGATCACGGTCAGGCCGTTGTCCAGCTTGTACATCTGGTAGGGGATGGCGAGCTTGCCCTCCTCCTTGCCCTGTTCGGCGATCAGGGTCGGTGCCGCCAGCACCGGCAGGGTGAAGCCCAGCAGAATCGTTAAAGGTATGACTTTGTTCACGGTAACCTCGTGAGTGACAAAAACAGGCTAGAAAATGTGACTGGCCAGCAGAAAAACCAGGGCATAACGGAACAATTTGCCGAGCCCGATCAGGATGAGAGAGCGCCAGAAAGAGAGGCGCAGCCAACCGGCCAACAGACAGAGACCATCACCGACCACCGGCGTCCAGGCAAGCAGCAGACACCAGTGACCATGTTGTTTGAGCCAGCCTAAGGCTTTTTGTTCCCCACGGCCTTGAAAATCTTCCGGTTTCTTCTTGAAGGTGGCGAGCCAGCCGAGCCACCAGGTGGTCATGGAGCCGAGGGTATTGCCCAGCGTCGCCCACAGCAGCAGGCTCGCCATGCTCCACTCCCCCTTGGCTGCCATGGCCCCCAGCAGCACTTCGGAGCTACCGGGCAGCAGAGTGGCAGAGGTAAAGGCGCTTAAAAAGAGCCACCCCAGCCCCATCTCGGTAATGCCATTCATCCGGGCAGGCCGTCGGCCGCAGGCATCCGCAGCAACAGCTTGCCACGCACATGGCCCCCTTCGATGGCCTGGTGGGCCAGCGATCCCTCGGCCAGAGCGAACTCACCGGCGAGGGTGACCTTCACCTCCCCCTGACGCAGCAGCATCAACATCTGACTCAACTGCTTCTGATCGGGGTGCACCAGCATGCCGATCACTTCGATACCCGCCGCAGCTCCAGCATCCTTGATCAGCTGAGCAGTAATGGTGGGCACCGTCACCAGACGGCCATCCGGCTTGACGCAGGCGAGCGCCGCCTTGCCGCTCTCGCCGCCCACCAGATCCAGCACCAGATCGACCTGACCGGCCTCTGCCACCACCCGTGCTGGCCAGTTTGCGTCGTGGTAGTCCACCATCCAGCGCGCCCCCAGAGCGTGCAGGAAGCCATGGTTGTCCGGGCTGGCTGTGGCCACCACCTCGGCGCCATAAGCGCTGGCAAACTGCACCGCCAGATGGCCGACGCCACCGGCACCGGCGAGGATCAACACCCGCTGGCCGCTCTGGAGGGCGCCGTGCTCAAGCAGCCCTTGCCAGGCGGTGAGACCGGCCAGCGGCAGCGCCGCCCCCTGCTGCAGGCTCACCCCGTCGAGTTTGACCAGCTCGCTCTCGCTTGCCACCACAGACTCCCCGTAGCCACCGGCGGTGAGGGGAAACCCAACCATGCCGCACACCCGATCCCCTTCGACCAGCGAGGTCACGCCGAGGCCCACCTTCTCCACCACGCCGGAGACGTCATAACCCGGCGTCCAGGGCAGCTTGTCCTTGTTCTGGGCCGCCGCCCAGCCAAGACCAGCGCGGGTTTTGGCATCGATGGGGTTGACCCCCGCAAAGCAGATGCGCACCCGCACTTCGCCATCGGCTGGCACCTTATCGAGGGAAGGGTTGAGCTTGAGTACCGAGGGGTCACCGAATGCGGTAATCTGTAGTTGCGTCATTGCACAATCCATCCTGTTGATTGATCAAGGGTTAACAGAATAACAGCGAGGACACCATGGCTCGAATGTTTCTTATTCCTCTGTTGCTGGCACTGGGGTGGTGGGCGTTTCTGCTCTACTTCCGCATCCCGCTCAAACAGGGGGCCAAGGGGTTTTACTGGATAATCGGCATCGGTGGCGGACTGGCCGCCTTCCTCAGCCTGATGATGGTGCTGACTCACTGAGTGCCACAACCACTTTATAACGACAAAGGCCACCGCATTCCGGTGGCCTTCTCATTATCCGGGTTGCTGCTCCAGCGCCGGATTGAGGTAGTAGTGGCGATTACTCCCCTGCCCCAGTACCCCTTGCGACAGCAGATGGTGGAACACCCGATCCACCTCCTCCAGCGAGAGTGACAGCGCCTGCGCCACCGAGCGCTTGCTGCACTTGAGCTCACCGCTCACCAGCGCACCGCGCACCTGCGCCAGCATCTCGGGGGCGGGCTCGGGGGGCATCATGGGTTCGTGCTGGGCCGCCATCGCCAGTGCTTCCTGCGCCTCAAGGCGGGCTTGCTCCTGCTGCCAGCGCCACATCCGGCGAAAGCGGTTCTCCTCTCCGATCAGGCTGACGAAGAAGGCGCCGAACACGTCGAGCAGCACCGAGAGGAAGCAGACCAGCAGGAACTGCACCTGACTGATGCTCATCCCCACCCCGTCCGCCAGACTGCTCATCAGCCCCAGCATGGAGGATTGTTCGTTGACCGGCCTGGCATCGCGCTGCTGGCGCAGCTCATCCTGCTGCAAGCGCAGCTTGGTGTTGGCGTGCTGCAACGAGGAGACGCCGCTGGAGATGCGCTCCAGCTCGATATATTTGCGGGCCGCCTCTTCGTTGAGCTGGATCTGCCGCTCGATGCTGGCGATCTGCTCGTCGAAGCGAGCAAGCTCCCGCTCGTGGCGCGCCTGCTGGCTCAGTACCGTGTTGGTGGCGCTGTTAATGCCGCCGATACTGCCGCCAATGGAGATGGCCGCCAGCACGCTGTAGAACAGCAGCGACCAGAAAGCGCCGCCCAGATCCCGCCGCGCCTTGCGCTCACCGTACTCGTACCAGACGTAAAACTTGCCCAGTTCGAAGATGATGGCCAGCCCGCCAAACAGCCACTTCATCAGCGGATTGTCATCGATGGAGAGGAACAGCAGCAGGGAGAAGATGATGGAGGCCAGAATGGCCAACCCGGTGAAACTGTATACCGTCGTCAGAGCAAACCACCCCTTGGGGTAGCGCAGCGCGGAGGAGTCCTGTGTGGTCATGATGAAGGGGTGTGCTGTGCAGGAAAAGTTGGCTGCCGATTATAGTCGTCGAGCCCGCGTAGAGAAGGGCAAATGACTGAATTCCTTCAGATTGACAACCAGCTGCCCAGAGTGCGACCAAAACGGACAAATCGGCAGCAGAAACGCGATACAATCCCCTCCTGACTTAATCGAATGGTGAGATGCACTACGGTTCCGCTCGGGTTCAGCCCCGATCAGTAGACTCATCCACCGTTGCAATTATCCGAGGCCATCATGAACAGTAAGACCACTTTGCTACTCTCCCTTCTTCTGATTACCGGCAGCGCCGCTGCGACACAGCAATATCAAGAGAGCAGTGGCTCCGAATTCTCCGTCGATGAGCTTAAATTCAATCTGGACTGGGATGACAAGCAGTTCGGCTGGACCCAGAACGACTGCCTCGATCTGGGGATCGGCGAAACCGCTCCGGCCGACTGCAAGGCGGTCAAATTCAATCTGGAAGATGAAGAGAACCGCAATCAGCCACCCAGCACCAACCAGCTCTCCGCCCCTCAGGGTAATAACCAGTAATGTCATGGAGTATTGCAATATGAGCGCACCGACCAGAACCATGCTGAACAAAAACGCCCTGCTGCTCTCCCTGCTGATGGCGCACGGTATCGCTGTTGCAGCCCCGCCCAACAAGAGTGGTGATGGTATCAAGATCTCCGGCGATGATATCAAGCTCAATCTCGACTGGGATGACAAAGAGTACGACTGGTGGCAGGACAACTGCCTGGATCTTGGCATTGGCGACAGCCGGATCAAGCTCAACTGCGACAAGATGGATGGCAAGTACCGGGATCACTACAACCGCAGTATCCACAGCGGCAATAACCCGGGACAGGGTCACGACAAACACCATGACAAGAACAAGGGCAACGGCAAGAAAAACTGACCCCCGGTTTGTATGCAGCAGGGGCTTGATGCCCCTGTGCTTGTTGTTTTACCAGTAATTCTCCGCACTGATATTGCCCGGCGCCCGCCGCAGATTCTTGGCCAACCCCAGCGCCAGCAAGGTCTGCTGGGTCTCTTTCACCATCTCCGGGTTGCCACAGATCAGCACCTGACTCCGTTCGGGTGCAAAATCCAACCCTACTCGCGCCTGCAACCGACCTTCGGCGATGGCAGCCGGGATCCGCCCTGCCATCGCGTCGGGCCATGGCTCGCGGCTGACAAAGGGGACATAGCGAAAGCACTCGCCATGCTGCTCGGCAAAGCTGGCGATCAAAGCCTGATAGCTCAGCTCTTCGCCTTTGCGCACCCCGTGTACCAGTACCAGATTCTCGAAACGGTTGAAGGCCTCGCCATCGGCCAGCATGGAGAGGAAAGGGCCGATGGCAGTGCCGGTCGAGAGCAGCCAGAGATCGCGCCCGGCGGGCACCTCATCGAGCGTCAGGAAGCCGGTCGCCTGGGATTGCACCAGCAGGGTATCACCGGCTTGCAGCGAGCCGAGCGAGGGGGTCAGTTCACCGCTCGGGATCTCGACCAGATAGAACTCGTGGTATGGCGCAGAGGGAGGATTGACGAAGGAGTAGGCGCGCTGAATGCGGCGATCGCCCTGCTCGAGGGCCAGCTTGGTGAATTGACCTGCCTTATAGGGGGCCAGATCGGCCGCTACGCGCAGGGAGAACAGGGTGGGTGTCCATTCGATGCGTTCGATGACGCGACCTTCGACCCAGGCTGCCATAAGGATCTCCTCCAGTGGAACAGACCTTCACTCTACCCCCGGGCCCCAAAATAAAAAACCCGCGCAAGAGCGCGGGTTTTTTCTGCAAAAGCGAATCGCTATTACAGGGCAACAACCTGGATCTGTACGGTTGCTTTAACGTCAGCGTGCAGCTGAACGGCAACTTCGTACTCACCGGTGTTACGCAGAACGTTGCCCATACGGACTTCGCTCTTGGCAACAGCAACACCAGCAGCAGTGATGGCTTCAGCCACGTCACGGGTACCGATGGAACCGAACAGCTTGCCTTCGTCGCCAGATTTGGAGGCGATAACAACGGCAGCCAGTTCGGCCAGCTTGGCAGCGCGCTCTTCAGCGGCAGCTTTACCGGCAGCCAGTTTGGCTTCCAGTTCAGCACGGCGAGCATCGAAAGATTCGATGTTAGCCTTGGTAGCCATAACAGCTTTGCCTTGCGGGATCAGATAGTTACGGGCGTAGCCAGCTTTAACAGCGACTTGATCACCCAGACCGCCCAGTTTGGCGATTTTGTCGAGCAGGATAACTTGCATTACCTTTCCTCTAGAGAAGTTGAGTTAGGCTTAAGTGCCGGACCGATTCTTACTTGTTGTGCAGATCGGTGTACGGCAGCAGAGCCAGGTAACGAGCACGCTTGATGGCGCGTGCCAGCTGACGCTGATACTTGGCGCGGGTACCGGTGATACGGCTCGGTACGATCTTGCCAGATTCAGTGACGTAGTTTTTCAGAGTAACGATATCTTTGTAGTCGATCTCGGTAACGTTCTCGGCGGTGAAGCGGCAGAACTTACGACGACGGAAATAACGTGCCATGGCCTTTATCCTCTATTCAGTGATCCAGAATTACTCTTCGGAAGCAGCTTCAGTAGCTTCTTCACGGCGCTCGTCGTCACGACGGACAAAACGCTCTTCCTTGGCCTTGGCCATCGGAGAAACTTCAGTCACAGCGTGCTTGGTGCGCATGATCATGTTGCGGATAACGGCATCGTTGAAGCGGAAGTTGGTTTCCAGCTCATCGATAACGGCTTGCTCTGCTTCTACGTTCATCAGAACGTAGTGGGCTTTGTGCAGTTTGTCGATCGGGTAAGCCAGCTGACGACGGCCCCAATCTTCCAGGCGATGAATGGTGCCACCGGAGGTGGTGATAGCGCCGGTGTAACGCTCGATCATGCCGGGTACTTGCTCGCTCTGGTCCGGATGAACCATGAAGACGATTTCGTAATGACGCATTTTAGCTCCTTACGGATTAATTCAGCCTCCGCCCGGGTGCAGCCAGACCTCGGAGGCAAGGAACATAAAGGTGTTTAGTCGCTGCTTTTCTAGGGCGGCATATTGTACAAAATCACATCCTTCACTGCAACTGACTGCCTCAAATGTTTTTCCCGATGGAAATGATACAAAAGACCAATTGATAATAATTATCATTTAGATCTATTCTCTCTCCATATCCTTATGGAGGGTGATGCCATGCAACCCGCACTGACGACAACGATCCCGGCCCGCAAATTCAAACTGACCCTGCTCGGGCCTGCCTTTATCGCCGCCATCGGTTACATCGATCCGGGCAACTTCGCCACCAATATCCAGGCGGGCTCTACCTTCGGCTACCAGCTACTGTGGGTGGTGGTGTGGGCGAACCTGATGGCCATGGTGGTGCAGACCCTCTCGGCCAAGCTCGGCATCGTCACCGGCAAGAATCTGGCGGAGCACATTCGCGACCGACTGCCGAAGCCGGCGGTGTGGGCCTACTGGGTGCAGGCAGAGATCATCGCCATAGCCACCGATCTCGCCGAATTCATTGGCGCCGCAGTAGGCTTCAAGCTGCTGCTTGGCGTCACCCTGCTGGAGGGGGCCTGCATCACCGCCGTGGTGACCTGGGGGATCCTGATGTTGCAATCCCGCGGCCAGAAACCGCTGGAGTTCGTAGTCGGTGGCCTGCTGCTGTTCGTTGCGGCAGCCTACATCGTTGAGCTGATCTTCTCCCGCCCCCATCTGCCCAGCCTGCTGGAGGGCGCCCTCTTCCCCGGCCTGCCCAACAGCGATGCCGTCTATCTGGCCGCCGGGGTGCTCGGTGCCACCGTGATGCCCCACGTCATCTACCTGCACTCGGCACTGACCCAGCACACGCAGGATCAGGGCTCGGTCAGCCAGCGGCTGCACACCACCCGGGTCGATGTGGCGATTGCCATGACCATCGCAGGCTTCGTCAATCTGGCGATGATGGCGATGGCGGCTGCAGCGTTCCACAGTTCGGGCCACCAGCAGGTTGCGGAGCTGGAATCTGCCTACCAGACCCTCACCCCGCTGCTGGGTCAGGCGGCTGCCACCCTGTTTGGCCTCTCTCTGGTCGCCTCCGGCATCAGCTCTACTGTGGTGGGCACCCTGGCCGGGCAAGTGGTGATGCAGGGCTTTGTCCGCTTTACCATCCCACTCTGGCTGCGTCGCGCAATCACCATGGCTCCCGCCTTCGTGGTGATCGCCATGGGGCTCAACACCACCGACATTCTGGTGCTGAGTCAGGTGGTCCTGAGCTTTGGTATCGCACTGGCCCTCATTCCGCTGTTGATGCTGACCGGCGATCGGGCGCTGATGGGGGAACATCGCAACCACCCCGTCACCCAGGCGGTAGGCCGCCTTATCGTCGCGCTGGTGATCGGCCTCAACGCCTACCTGCTGGTTGCCATGATCTAGCAAACCGTCAAGCAACAGAGGGGCTCATTAACGCTGGTTAATGAGCCCCTTCGCACTTTGGCGTATGCTGCCGCTTTCTCTTCTCATTTCTCGTTGCGGGAGCCTTGCCATGGAACATACTCGATCCAGCTTCGTGCTGGGCCATCATCAGGAGCAGGCCAGCGTGGTCTGCTGCCAGCGCGGTGATACCACGCTGCTGGTCACCGACCTCACCCCCTTTCATCCCCAGAGCCATCTCTGGCCCGATCAGCCGGGGGATGTGGGCCATGTTCGCTGGGAAGGGGGCGAAGCCACGATTGGCCCTTGCCGGATGGGAGCCATCAGCCCGGATGGCGAGCTGTTTGTCGATACTGCCATTCCGGTCAAACGGGGCGCAGAAGGGTGGCGTTTCGTGGTGGTCCATCCGCTGACCGGTGACCACACACTGGCCGCCGGCAGCCTGGTCGAGTTGCAAGTGGATAGCGCTGCCCGCCACGCCCTGAGTCTGGGCCATAGCGGCTGCCATCTGGCCGCGCTGGCACTCAATCGGGTACTTATCCCCTACTGGCGCAAGGAGGTAAGCGAGCGTGATGCGCTGGGCCAACCCGACTTCGACCGCCTTGCCATCCAGAGTTCACGGGTCGAGCCCATGGGCTCACGCGAGCAGTACCGCATCGGCAAGAGCCTGCGCAAGAAGGGGGTCAACAGCGAAGCGCTGCTGGCGGATCTGGCGCTGATTGAAGAGAAGATCAATCAGCAACTGGCCGACTGGATCGCCGCCGGGGGCGAGATCCGCCGTAGCCGCGCTGGTGAGGCAATCATCGATTCCCGCTACTGGCACTGCACGCTGGAAGGCCAGGAGGTGACCATCCCCTGTGGCGGCACCCATGTCGCCTCGCTCGCCGAGTTGGGAGAGGTCAGGGTAGAGCTCACTCAAGTGGAAGAGGGCTTTGCCATGCTGACCCGGGTCACGCCAACCGGCGCCTGAGTCGCAGACTTCACCACCTGGGGTAAACACTCAGATTTGGCAATAGAGAAGTACCGCAAAGAGGGGGCATCATCATGCCCCCTCAACACCAGCCATGACGGGCCGGGGTGCTTCTCTTTTAACCGCTCCCTGATTAGAATGCGCCTCCCACAGGAGGCACATCACATGAGTAGTACCCAACTGCGCACCACCCCGGATCGACTTCGTTATCTGGTTCTCTACGAAGGCATCGGGCTGGCGCTGGTCGCACCGCTGATCAGCCAA
The DNA here is from genome assembly GCF_027705265.1 of Aeromonas sp. QDB11. Lineage (NCBI taxonomy): Bacteria > Pseudomonadati > Pseudomonadota > Gammaproteobacteria > Aeromonadales > Aeromonadaceae > Aeromonas > Aeromonas sp. QDB11. The sequence goes on from NZ_JAPDBM010000013.1 coordinate 59,352, forward strand.
CTGTTCGGTCAGAGCGTCGCAGAGGTCGGTTCGCTGGCCATCTTCTTCTCCATCGTCGCCACCGCCTGGACCTACGGCTGGAACCTGTTGTTCGACAAGGGGTTGCTCAAACTTTGCGGGCGCACCAACAAGCGCCCCCTCGACCGCTTCCTGCACGCATTTGGCTATGAGGCGAGCTTTATGATGCTCTCCCTCCCCTGCGTCATGTTCTGGCTCGATCTGGGAGTGTGGGACGCCCTGATGCTGGATCTCGGCTTCGTCGCCTTCTACCTCGTCTACATCATGCTCTTTACCTGGGCCTATGAGCGGATCTGGCCGCTGCCATCCCGCCCGCAGACGGCATGAATCCTCAGCCACAGCAAGGCTGACAGAAGGAACTGGCACAGCAGGAAAAGTCAGGAAGAACTAATAGGAAGGATGGGAGAACCCCATAAAAACAATGCCAGTCAGCAAGCTGACTGGCATTGGACAAAACAGACTTTCGGACTTACTTGACGGCGTCTTTCAGAGCCTTGCCAGCCACGAATGAAGGCACGTTGGCAGCAGCAATCTGGATCTCGTTACCAGTTTGCGGGTTACGACCGGTGCGGCCTGCGCGGTGGGTGACCTTGAAGGTGCCAAAACCGACCAGTTGCACAGCATCGCCTTCTTTCAAGCTCTGGGTAATACCATTGATGATCTCTTCCAGAGCCACTTTGGCCTGAGCTTTGCTCAGATCTGCTTTGGCGGCAATCGCATCGACAAGTTGAGCTTTGTTCATAACATTTCCTTTATGATCGGGCATTTAGCGCTGGGTCACTCTATGCAAAAAAAAACGCACAGGCAAAGCCTTTATCGAGCCGAACGCGTCAAACGCTGGGGTTTTCATCAAGATCTGCGGAAATAGTCACATTCCACACCAGAAAAACCGCGGACCGGCCTGAAAGCTGCAGGCATGGGGAAACGATAGAGAGCCTATTTCTTCGTCACTTAACAATATCCCGGCATGGCTATTGACGCTTGGTCAGATTTTCCCTAGTTATAGGTAATGTCACTGCTCAAACGGCTCGGAAGCCCATCAAACGCCCAGCCTTTGCCCCACGGAGGGATTATGTTGACGAAACTGGAACAGACCAAACAGGCGCTGGCTGGCAAGCATAAGGCTATCGATGACTGGCTGGATGCAAGGCAAGCCTTGCTGGTCGAGTATATGCGGCTGGCAGGCCTCACCCCGGCCCGCACCAAGCAGCGCAACCTGCCAAAAACGGAAGAGCTGCAGCACTTTTGCGAAAAGCTGGTCGACTATGTCAGCGCAGGTCATTTCGAGATCTACCACCATGTGGTCACCGCCTTCGAGCAAGCCAGCGGCGAAACGCTGGAGCTGGCCAAGCGCATCTATCCCCACATTCGTACCAGCACCGAATTCGCTCTCGAGTTCAATGACAAATACAGTGATGCCGACGAAGCACAATTGCTGCTGCTGGATGACGATCTCAACGAGCTGGGCCCGGTACTGGAAGAGCGCTTCAAACAGGAAGATCGTCTGGTCAAGGCGCTCCATGTGGTGGAATCCTTGACTACCCAGCAAGCCTGAACGCCATTTTCGGAGCAAGTTCAAGATACTGGCAACCAAGGTGGATTACACTCAGAGCAATGACCCTAGCGTCCACACTTATTGCATACAGGAGATGAGCATGTCTGAGCGCCGCCGTTTTGCACGGATCCTCTACTTGACCATGGCAGAACTAACTCAGGGGGAACAGAAGTGGCAGACTCAGCTGGTCGATGTCTCCTTGCAGGGAGCCCTGTTGATCCGCCCCGACGACTGGGAGAGTCGTGACAACAAGGAGTACCAACTCAGCTTTGTGCTAAGCGGTAGCGATATCGAGATCAAGATGCAGGTCGAGCTGACCCACGAGGCCAGCAAGAAGCTGGGTTTCTATTGCCACCACATCGACATCGACAGCGCCACCCACCTCAAGCGGATGATCGAGCTCAACGTCGGCGACGAAGAGCTGCTCCACCGCGAGCTGGAGCAACTGCTGAGCGAGCATCTGGAACATAGCCAACCCTGATAGCAGGTCCCGCCCCGTAAAAAGAGCGCCGAGGCGCTCTTTTTCGTGGTTCTGCTCTCGCGATTGCAATGCGGGACGATTACAGCGCCTCGAGTGCCTCGGACAGCTTCTTGACCGGCACCACTTCCATCCCTTCGATGGGGTGTTTGGGGGCATTGGCGTGCGGCACGATGGCGCGACTGAAGCCGTGCTTGGCCGCCTCCTGCAACCGCTCCTGACCGGACGGCACCGGGCGAATTTCACCGGAAAGACCCACTTCGCCGAACACCACCAGATCCTTGGGCAGTGCCTGATCCCGGAAGCTGGAAACCATCGCCAGCAGCAGCGCCAGATCCGCACTGGTCTCCTCGACCTTGACCCCGCCGACCACGTTGATGAAGACATCCTGATCCGCCATCTGCAGCCCGCCGTGACGGTGCAGCACCGCCAGCAGCATGGCGAGTCGGTTGTGATCCATCCCCACCGCCACCCGGCGCGGGTTGGAGAGCTGGGAGTAGTCCACCAGCGCCTGCAACTCCACCAGCAGCGGCCGGGTTCCCTCCCAGATCACCATGACGATGGAGCCGGGCGCCTGCTCCTGACCCCGACTGAGGAAGATGGCGGAGGGGTTGCTCACCTCGCGCATCCCCTGCTCGGTCATGGCAAAGACTCCCAGCTCGTTGACCGCCCCAAAGCGGTTCTTGTGGGAGCGCAAAGTCCGAAAACGGGAATCATGGCCGCCATCGAGCAACACAGAACAGTCGATGCAGTGCTCCAGAACCTTGGGGCCCGCCAGACTGCCATCCTTGGTCACGTGGCCCACCATGAAGATGGCCACATGGTTCTGCTTGGCGTAGCGGGTCAGCAGCGCTGCCGCCTCACGCACCTGTGAGACCGAACCGGGGGATGATTGCACATCCGCCACATGCATCACCTGAATGGAGTCGATCACCATGATCTGCGGCTGCTCCTGCTGGGCAATCAGGCAGATCTGCTCGACGCTGGTTTCGGAGAGCATTCGCAGCTTGTCGGTGGGCAACCCGAGGCGGTTGGCCCGCATCGCTACCTGCTGGAGCGACTCCTCGCCGGTGACATAGAGGGTTTTCATCCGTTCAGCCAGACCACACATGGTCTGCAGCAGCAGGGTCGACTTGCCCGCCCCCGGGTTGCCGCCGATCAGAATGGCCGAACCGGGCACCACGCCACCGCCAAGCACCCGATCCAGCTCCTTGAAACCTGAGGTAAAACGGGGGATTTCGGTGGTGGCGATCTCTGCCAGTGTTTGTACCTGACTGCCGACCGCGCCGGCATAACCGGTGTATCGGGCACTCTTGCCAGCGGGGCTCACCGACCCGAGACGCACCTCGGTGATGGTATTCCACTCCTTGCACTCGCTGCATTGACCTTGCCAGCGTGTGAAGTCGGCACCACATTCGGAACAAACATAAGCAGTTTTATTTTTGGCCATTGATAACTCGGGGACAGGATGAATTCCTGCTTGATATACTTGTTTGCGACCGACAGATCAAACCCAGAATCGGAAAAGTGACTTTCCGTGGCAGGAACACATGGATTCAGAACACCAGCAACATCTGATTGAACAACTCGTCCCCTTGTTGCGGGAGAAAGATTTCGACGAGATCTTCAACCGCATGACCCAAGCGGAAAATAGCAACAGCCGTTTTCTGATCAAGATGGAGCTCAAGCGCAAGTGCTCCCCCTGCCGCAGGGTCATCGACATGCGCGATGAGCTGGGGGATGAGTGCCTGGTGCATGAATTCGACGGCATCACCCACTTCATGCCTGCCGAGGCGATCGGCCTGTTTCAGTCCCAATGCTATCTCTACCGCGATATCTATACTCTCGGCGTCTACGAGGCGCTGCAACAGTGGCAAAAACAGCACCACCACGCCCGCGTGGATGGTCAGCTCTCTCCCCCGGCCAGCCCCTTCCGGCAATATGACGTCAATACTATCGCCTTTGCCAGCTACTACGGCCGCCGTCAGGAACGGATGCACTTCAGCTCGCCGGTGCTGATCAAGCTTCGGGACGGGGAGAAACTGTTCGCCAAGAGTTCCGATCTCTCGCTGGGGGGCATGCGGGTCTCGGTCCCCTATCTGCCCAACTACCACACCGGCGCCCAGGTAGAGGTTTTCTTTACCGGGCTGGAGCGGGACACCCCCAATCCGGTGCTGCACCAACCGGTCGGCTACCAGATCCTCGGCGAAGAGAGCAAAGAGGGAAAATACTGGCTGAGACTGGTGCGCTCCGGCGAGCAGCCCGCCTTCGATGCCTTCCTCAGCGACTTTATCGAGGCCAACAAGATCCGCTATCGGGTCAGCGTCGACTACCTGCTCTCCGCCGCCATCATCAAGGGGTATGAGCAGTTCTACCTGCCGCGGATGACCGGCATGCCGCTCTTCTTCGGCACCGGCGACAGCCCCAACCTCGAGATCGCCCTGCGTACCGAGAACAACCAGCACCTGCTGGAGTATTGGCGCGACGAAAAGAACCGCGATGCCCTCGCGGGCCTCTTCAACGCCGAGCGGATGAAACGGCTCTGCCCGGCCCCCGGCACCACCACCGAGGCCATCATCTACTGCTTTACCCACACGGTGCGCAGCCATATCTACTTCTTCTCCGCGACCGCCGAGGAGCTGCGCCAGAGTGGCCTTACCGCCCTCTTCTTCCAGGTGGGCTCGCGCCGCCCCAGCTGGCGCGTCTACAAATTCTCGCTGGAGGCGTGCGATTTGGTCGAGGCAGATGTGGGCCAACTGCAGGGGCAGGACAACCCGCAGTTGCAAGATATCCTGCTGCTCGAGCGGCTCAAGCAGATCGGCTACTGCGGCCTGCTACAGGAGATAGGCCAGGAGTCCCAGCGGGAAGAGTTCCATCAGGAAGGGGTCAGCAACAATGCCAACGAGCTGCAGCGCTTTGGCCACGAACAGGGCGTCGCCCCGTTCGAGCTCGAAACCCTGCACTATGTCCAGTTGCGCAAGGAGCTGCGCTACATCCACAAGACGGCGGTCGCCATCCACCACAATGGCAAATCCTGGATCGGCTGGACCCGCGACATCTCGACTCACGGCCTGCAAATCGAGCTGGAAGAGGCCTTCGTCGGCGAGAAAAATGATGTGGTGACTATCGCCCTACCCCGCTTGCAGGAGCTCTCCAAGAGCATGGATCTGCAGCACCTCTCCTACCGGCTGGTCAGCCTCAACATGACCCGCACCGTGCTGCACCTCTGCATCGAGGGGGATTCAGATCGCCACACCGGCCGCCAATTCTTCAGCCTGCTGATCGAGAGCAACCAGAACAAGCTCAAGGCGGCCCAGGAGCAGCGCCGCTATCGTGGGCTGGCGCGCGCACTGCGCAACATCTACACCCATCACCTGTTCAACTCGCCGGTCTACGTCAACAAGCTGAAAGGGGCGCCCAAACCCGCCTCCATCGGCAAGTCCCTGCAACCGCGCAGTCTGCAGCGGCTGCTGCAAGCCTGTGCCGAGCTGCCGGAGCAGGAGAACCTCTACCCGCTGTTTCAGGGGGAGCTGCTCAAGGAGCTGCTGATGAACCCGCTGCGCGCCATCGAGCGGGAGGACAAACCGAGAGAAGACGAGGTCTACATCGCCAGCATCCAGACCAAGGCAGGCCTGCCCATCTTCAACAGCCGACTGGCCAGCAGCTTTGTCAGCAGCAAGGAGAAGCGCCAGTTCATCGAACTGGCACAACAACAGGGAGAGTTCTACTCGGTACTGGTCGGTATCTCCCGCACCGGGCGGCCCGACACCAACTTCATCGCCAACGAGCTGGACTACATAGCCAAGTTCGCCATCCACAAGGCCAAAAAGCTGGAAGAGGAGCTGTGGAGCGTGGTGGGTGTCGGCGAGCTGACCGATACTACCCGGGCCACCCTGTTCCGCTTTGGCATCACGCCGCCGCTGAACTGAACATCCCGCCCCCCCCCCCAAATGAAACAGAGCGCACGATGCGCCCTGTTTCTTGTCATGCCGCCTGTGGATTGAGCAGCCAGTCAAGGATCTGGGGGAAGTGATCCTCCTGCGCCTGCGGGGCGGTCAGCATGTTGATGTGGTCATAATCGAGGCGGTTACCATTATCCCGCCCCAGACGGGTGTGGCGGGTGGCCGAGCCCATCTCGGCGCTGAAACGGCGCACATCGGTCGGATGCCCCAGCACCTTGTCTGCTTTGGCCGAAATCATCCAGAGTGGCGGCCAGTTGACCCGTACTGCCGCCTCGTCATAGGCAAAACCGTCGTAGGGATCCTGCCAGGGGCCGCACTTGACCCAGGGGATGGTCTCCTGCAGATAGCGCAGCGGCTCGTCGTCAGCCCCGATCTTCAGATTGCGAGCCGCCAGAAAACCGCGGCGGAGGGCCAGCCAGGGGGCCAACCGGTTCCAGATCAGATCCACCTTCAGCCAGCGCTCGGGATTGTGCACCGATACTCCGCGCTTGGTACCAAAGAACAGCAGGCTGGCCACCTGATCTGCCAACTCGGGGAAACGCACCAGAGTCGAGGCCATGATGACACCGCCCCAGGAGTGGGCCACCCAGTGCACCTTGAAGCCGCCATGGCGCGCGGCAATCCAGCGGTGCAGGGCGGGCAGATCCTCGGTGATCAGTTCGTGCTGACCGTGCTCCGCCTGCTCGGCGATGGCCGGAGTGCTGAGCCCCCGCCCCCGCAAATCAGCCACATAGACCTGATAGCCGTGGCGGGCCAGAAAGCAGGCCAGCCCCTTGCCAGATTCGGTGTAGAAGATCCGGCCGTTCTCGATGGCGCCGTGCACCATCAGGATCGGGTCGCCATGCACGGCGACCCGGGGTTTGATGTGGCGAACATGCAGTTGATGGGCGCCACAGGGGATAAACAGAGACTGCTGCAACAATTCCATTTTTATGGGTTTCCTCCTTGAAACACGATCAGCGCTGGTCCCAACCTCGCTCGCTGCAGGCCCGTGCCGCCAACAGGCAGATCACCCCTTCCAGATCGTGATGATTGAGGGTGGCCGCCGCCTGCGCCCGCACCAGCGGTTTGGCGTGAATGGCGATGCCAAGCCCGGCCACCCCCATCATCTTGAGATCGTTGGCGCCATCACCGATGGCCACGGTCTGGGCGGCAGCAATACCATACTCCTGCGCCAACTGCAGCAACACCTCGGCCTTGACGCTGGCATCGACGATGCGCCCGCTCACCTCGCCGCTCAACTGACCCCCTTCCACCGCCAGCTCGTTGGCGAAGATGGCGTCGAGCCCAAGTGCCTGCTGCAGCTCACCGGCAAAACGGGTAAAACCACCGGAGGCGATGGCCACCTTCCAACCCGCCCCTTTGAGGGTATCGACCATCAACTGCAAGCCGGGCATCCACGGCATGTTGGCGGCCACCTCATCGAGAATAGTGACCGGCGCCCCTGCCAACAGGGCCACCCGATTGCGCAGGCTGTCGGAGAACTCCAGCTTGCCCTGCATGGCCGCGGCCGTTACCGCCGCCACCTGCTCCCCCACCCCGGCAAGGCAGGCAATCTCGTCGATACACTCGATGCGGATCGCGGTGGAATCCATGTCCATCACCAACAGGCCGGGCTCGCTCAGGGTCGGAAGCGCGGGCAAATGACAGAGATCGATCTCCCACTCACCGCCCTTGAGCTCGGCTACCAGCTCGGGGGAGAAGCGATCGCAGCCAAACAGCAGCAGCGGCACGCCCGCCACCTCGGTGGGAGGATAGAGGGTGGCCGCCAGCCCCTGCGCGGCCAACAGTGGCGACAGCCGCGCCAGATGGGATGCGCCCAGCCCCTTGCCAAACAGCACCAGCCAGCCGTCTGCCTGCGGGGTCTCTGTCGGCTGCAACGCATCTGCGCTGAGCTGCCAGCAGGGTGCGCCGGACAACAACGCGGGCCAATCGGATAACTGAGGGGGGAGCCGGGACAACAACATAAGGGATACGCCTTCCTTGGTGATCAGGGGGTTAACAATGCTGGCCCAGAGTAGCGTATTGCTTTTTGTACAGGCAAGCGCCAAGATCCCGCCACTCCTTGTCACCATGAGGTCTCACGCTTGCAGCGTCATCTTCCCATCAAACGTGTTCTCAGCCTGGCCGCCGGCATTTTGCTCGGCTGCTGGGTACTCGGCGTGCTCATCCATATGCAGGGTGAAAGCCAGGCGTCACTGCACAGCGAAGCGCGCAACCGGGCGCAGGCGCTGGTCGCCTATGCCGCCCGCGACATGAAACGCTGGATCAAGGAAGACAAAAGCAGCGAGCTGGAGCGGCTGGCGCGGGATCTGGCGGCCGAGCCGGAGATCCTCGATGTCACCCTCTATGACGGACGCGGCATTCCCCTCGCCCAGTCTGAGCAAGCGGTGCCGCTGGAGAGCCTGCTGCCCATCGGCAGTGACAACAAGTCGCTGCCGGATCTGGGCAAGGGGCGGATCCAGTTCGTACAGGAGATCCTCGATGGCGCTCAGACCATCGGCTACCTGCGCATCACCCTGGAAGAGCAAAAGCTGCTGGCAGACAAGGATACCCGGCTCAAAGTTGTGCAGGAGAAACAGCGGCTGATGCTGCTGGTTGCCCTGCTGGCCGGGCTACTCATCTCCTATGGCGTGCGTCGCAACTACATGCGGGTGCGCAAACACAAGAAAAAGAGCAAACCTGCCGATCAGCCGTAGACCGGCGCAGATCCCCCTGCCACCTTGTATATATATCCTTGATGGCACAACCAGCAGGAGAGCTGCATGATTGCCCCCACTTTACCCGTGGATGAAGAGAGTCGGCTGGCACGACTGCGGATCCTCGGGCTGCTCGACCGCGAGCCCATCGCCCAGCTGGATCGCCTGACCCGCCTCATCAGCCGCCATTTTGATCTGCCCGTGGCACTGGTCTCCCTGACCGATGTGGATCGCCAGTGGTTTCTCTCCCACACCGGCATCCCGCTGTGCGAAATCAGCCGGGAGCACTCCTTCTGTGGCCACGCCATTTTGCAGCCCGGCATCATGCAGGTGCCGGATGCCCGTATCGATCCCCGCTTTGCCGACAACCCGCTGGTGCTCGGCCCACCCCATGTGGTGTTCTACGCCGGTCGCCCCCTGCGGGCGCTGGACGGGGTGGTGCTCGGCACCCTCTGTCTGGTAGACAGCAAGCCGCGCACCCTCGATGAGGCGCAGCGCCAGGATCTCGATGATTTCGGCCTGCTGGTAGAGAGCACCCTGCACGATCTCGAGCGGCGCCATCAGGTACGCAGCCTCAGCAACGTGCTGGAAGATCAGGAGCATCTCTTCACCCAGACCTTCAACCAGTCGGCGGTCGGCATGGCGCTCTCCTCTATGGAGGGGGTGTGGCTCAAAGCCAATCCGGGACTGCAACAGCTGCTCGGTTATCGCGAACAGGAGATGCTGAATCAAACCTGGCAAGCCATGACCCATCCCGACGATCTGCCGCGAGAGTTGCCGCTCTTTCAAGAGCTGATCGATGGCAAGCGCCAGCACTACCGGCTGGAGAAGCGGATGTTGCGTGCCGATGGCCGCCACTGTTGGGTACAACTGAGCGTAACCCTGTGCAAGAGCCGCACCGTGGCCCCCCATCTGATCGCCGTGTTTGCCGATCTCACCGAGCGCAAGCTGGCCGAAGAGAAGCTGCTACAGCTGCAGCTGGGGCTGGCGATGCAGGTGCGAGAACGCACCCGCGAGCAGTCGGCAACCGTCGAGCAACTGCACATCGCAGTGGCCGAGGTGGAGCGCAACCGTGCCCGACTGCGCGCCATCACCGACGGCCTGCCGGTCACCATCAGCATGCTCTCGCCAGAGGGGCGCTACCTGTTTGCCAATCAGGCTTACTGCCGCTATTTCGGGCTCGATCCCGAACGTATGCTGGATATGAGCGCGCGGGAAGTGATCGGTGAAGCCGCCTATGCCAATGCCATGACCTATCTCGCCCGGGCACAGGCGGGGGAGCAGGTGAGCTTCGAATACCGCTTCGAGCTGCCCATCGGCCCGCGCGATCTCAAGATCACCATGATCCCGAGCCGGGGCGACGAGGCCGGGATCTATATCCTGGGTGCCGATATCACCCAGTTCAAGGCGCTGCAGAGCCAGCTTGAACATGATGCCAGCCACGACCCGCTCACCACCCTGCCCAACCGGCGCGCGTTCACCCTGCGCCTGACCCGCGAGCTGGAGCGGGTACACCATGACGGGGAGGCGCTCGGCCTGCTGTTTCTCGATCTGGATGGCTTCAAGGAGATCAACGACCGGCTGGGACACCATGTGGGGGACGCCCTGCTGCACCGCTTCGCCAGCGTGCTCTGTGCCGAAGTGCGTCCCGGCGACATGGTGGCCCGCCTCGCAGGCGACGAATTCACCATCATACTGCCCGACTTGCGCCACCCGGAGCAGGAGCTGCCAGCCCTCTGCGAGCGGCTGCTGACCGCCATGGCCGAACCCTGGGATGTGGCTGGCCACCGGTTGCCGCTGGCGGGCAGCATTGGCGGGGCGCTCTGCCGTTCAGGGCAGCACTGCCACATCGACGAGCTGCTGCATCGGGCGGATGCCGCCATGTATCGGGCCAAGCTGGCAGGCAAGGGGCGCTTCGCCCTCGACCTATGACTCCAGCCTCAGAAATGCAAAACGGCGGCCCGAAGGCCGCCGTTTTCATTCAACTTGTCATGCCACTACGACAGATTACTTGTCGCCCAGCAGGACGGAGTCCAGCGCGATCTCGATCATGTCGTTGAAGGTCAGCTGACGCTCTTCGGCAGTGGTCTGCTCGCCGGTACGGATATGGTCGGAGACGGTACAGATGGTCAGAGCCTTGGCACCGTACTCTGCAGCCACGCCGTAGATACCGGCCGCTTCCATCTCGACACCCAGGATGCCGTATTTTTCCATGACGTCGAACATGGAGGGATCCGGGGTGTAGAACAGGTCGGCGGAGAAGATGTTACCAACGCGCACCGGAGTGCCCTTGTTCTTGGCAGCCTGAACAGCATTGGCAACCAGGTCGAAGTCGGCGATGGCAGCGAAGTCGTGATCCTTGAAACGCAGACGGTTTACTTTGGAATCGGTGCAGGCACCCATACCGATCACCACGTCACGCAGTTTCACATCTTCACGCACGGCACCGCAGGAGCCCACGCGGATCAGGGTCTTAACACCGTAATCGGTGATCAGCTCTTTTGCGTAGATGGAGCAGGACGGGATACCCATGCCGTGACCCATGACGGAGATACGACGGCCCTTGTAGGTACCGGTAAAGCCGAACATGTTGCGCACGTCGCAGATCTGCTCGACGTTCTCCAGGAAAGTTTCAGCGATGTACTTGGCGCGCAGGGGGTCGCCCGGCATCAGCACGGTATCAGCAAAGGCGCCATCTTTCGCATTGATATGAGGAGTTGCCATTCTCTTGATTCCTTCACACAGGTTGAGTTTTATTGTTTTATAAATTGCCCGCCGCCGAAGTGGCGGGCGGGTAAATTACAGGAAGCTGGTACCGTATGCCAGTTTCGGCAGACCGTGGTAAGCCGCGATGCTCTGGCCGATATCGGCAAAGGTCTCGCGACGACCGACGGAGCCGGCCTTGACCGGCTTGCCGAAGAACAGCACCGGAATGTATTCACGGGTGTGGTCGGTGCCACCCCAGGTCGGGTCGCAACCGTGGTCAGCGGTCAGCACCACCACGTCGCCATCCTGCATCTGCTCGAACAGCTCCGGCAGGCGGGAGTCGAAGTACTCCAGCGCATCGGCGTAACCCTTCACGTCACGACGGTGGCCGTAAGAGGAGTCGAAGTCCACAAAGTTGGTGAAGACGATGGTGTTGTCACCGGCGGCTTTCACCTCTTCCAGAGTACGATCCCATAGCTCAACCAGACCTGTACCTTTCACCTTCTTGGTGATGCCCTGCTCGGCATAGATGTCGGCGATCTTGCCGATGGAGACCACCTGGCCACCCGCATCTTTCATGTAGTCCAGCACGGTCGGCGCCGGCGGCAGCACTGAGTAGTCGTGACGGTTGCCGGTACGCTTGAAGTTGCCCTTGCCAGTGCCCACGAACGGACGCGCAATCACGCGCCCGATGTTGTAGGGCTCCAGCAGCTCGCGCACGATGTGGCACAGCTCATAGAGCTTCTCGAGGCCGTAGGTCTCTTCGTGGCAGGCAATCTGGAACACGGAGTCGGCAGAGGTGTAGAGGATCGGCTTGCCGGTCTTCATGTGCTCTTCGCCCAGATCATCCAGCACCTGGGTACCGGAGGCGTGGCAGTTGCCCAGATAGCCCGGCAGACCGGCCTTCTCGACGATGGCGTCCAGCAGCTCCTGCGGGAAGCTGTTGTGGTGATCCTTGAAGTAGCCCCACTCGAACAGCACGGGCACACCGGCGATCTCCCAGTGACCGGACGGGGTGTCCTTGCCGGAGGAGAGCTCCTGAGCAAAGCCATAGGCACCGACCACCTCGATATCTTTGTTCAGTCCTTCCGGGAAGTAGCCGGAGGCCTGCTCACAGGCGTGGCCCAAACCCAGCTTGTTGAGGTTCGGCAGATTGAGGGCACCGCGGCCTTCAATGTCACCTGCCGCACACGCCTTGGCGATATGGCCAAGGGTGTTGGCGCCCACATCTCCGAACTTCTCGGCGTCGGCAGCAGCGCCAATACCGAAAGAGTCCATCATCAGAATAAAGGTACGTTTCATGGGTCTTCCCCTTGTTACAAATCAGCCAGGGTGATACGGCGGTACACTTCAGGCAGTGCCTGTGGCCGCTCGCCACCAATCCGGACAGCCGCCTGCACCATGCTGGCAGCCTGAGCATATTGCTCTTCAGTCTGAGCGTGGATCATCGCGATCGGCTTGTCAGCATCGACGCTTTGACCCAGGCGGATAAAGTCGGTCAGACCGACCGCATAATCAAGTTTGTCACCGGCAGCGCGGCGACCACCGCCCATTGCGACCACGGCCAGACCCAGCTCGCGGGTATCCATGGCGGTCACGAAACCGCTGTTGGCCGCAAAGACCGGGCGCACGATGGCCGCTTTCGGCAGGTAAGCGTCATAACGCTCCATGAAATCGGCCGGACCACCGAGGCCAGTCACCATGCGACCGAAGATCTCGGCCGCCTTGCCGTTATCCAGCACCGCCTGCAGTTTGCGGCGGGCATCGCTGTCGTCGCTGGCTAGACCGGCGGAGATCAGCATCTCGGCGCACAGCGCCATGGTCACTTCGTGGATGCGCGGGTTGCGGTATTCACCGGTCAGGTAGCGCACCGCTTCGCGCACTTCCACCGCGTTACCGGCGCTGGAGGCCAGCACCTGGTTCATGTCGGTGAGCAGCGCAGAGGTGCGGCAACCGGCACCGTTGGCCACGGCCACGATGCTCTTGGCCAGCTCTTCGGACGCTTCGAAGGTCGGCATAAAGGCGCCGGAACCCACTTTCACATCCATTACCAGTGCTTCGAGCCCGGAGGCAAGCTTCTTGGAGAGGATGGAGCCGGTGATCATCGCGATGGATTCAACGGTGGCGGTGATGTCCCGTACTGCATAGATACGCTTGTCAGCGGGGGCGAGATCGCCGGTCTGGCCGATGATGGCGACACCCGCCTCTTTCACCACTTTCAGGAAACGATCGTTATCGACCGAGGTCTGGTAGCCGGGAATGGCATCCAGCTTGTCCAGTGTACCGCCGGTGTGGCCCAGGCCACGACCGGAGATCATCGGCACGAAACCGCCGCACGCCGCAACCATCGGGCCAAGCATCAGAGAGACCACATCACCCACACCGCCGGTGGAGTGCTTGTCGACAATCGGGCCACCCAGGTTCAGGTGATCCCAGGTCAGTACCATGCCGGAGTCACGCATGGCACAGGTCAGGGCAACCCGCTCATCCATGGTCATGTCTTTGAAGTAGACCGCCATCGCCAGCGCGGCAATCTGCCCCTCGCCGATGGTGTTGTTGGTAATGCCCTGAATGAAGAATTGAATTTCTTGGGTACTGAGCGCTTCACCGTTGCGCTTCTTGCGAATAATTTCTTGAGGCAAAAACATCTTTCATTCCCTCCGCCATTGCTGGCGTCAAACAAGCCTGGATCCTTGCCCGCACACCGCATGGTGGGGGCTAGACAGGGCGGGAGTCCCCCGCCCTCTCATCAACTTATTAGTAACCGCTGGTGTTGGCCGGCTTGTCGCCGTGCCCCAGTGTTGCCAGCAAGCTGGCCAGCAGGCTGGATGCGCCGAAGCGGAAGGTGCGGGCGGATACCCAGTCCTTGCCGAGGATCTCTTCGGCCATGGCCAGGTACTGACCGGCAACGGCTGCGTCTTTCACGCCACCAGCAGGCTTGAAGCCGACTTTCGGATTCTTGGCCTTGATCACTTCCATCATGATGCGCGCCGCTTCCGGAGTCGCATTGACCGGCACCTTGCCGGTGGAGGTCTTGATGAAGTCGGCACCGGCATCGATACAGATCTCGGAAGCGCGACGGATCAGCGCCTCTTCTTTCAGCTCGCCAGTTTCGATGATCACTTTCAGCAGCACCTTGGCGCCACAGGCTTCTTTACAAGCTTTGACCAGATCAAAACCGATCTGTTCATTGCCCGCCATGAAGGCACGGTACGGGAATACCACGTCCACTTCGTCGGCACCGTAGGCGACAGCGGCACGGGTTTCGGCCACGGCGATCTCGATGTCGTCGTTGCCGTGAGGGAAGTTGGTCACGGTCGCAATGCGCACGTCGGCAGCGCCGATCTCACGCAGGGTCTTGCGAGCGATAGGGATAAAACGGGGATAGATGCAGACGGCGGCAGTCAGGCCAGCCGGTGACTTGGCCTTGCGGCACAGGTCGATCACCTTCTGATCGGTGTCGTCATCGTTCAGGGTGGTCAGGTCCATCAGGTTCAGGGCGCGCTGGGCGGCCACTTTCAGATCAGTCATTCTGTTCTCCAAAGTCTCGATTTAATCCAGATAACCGGGCACCACCAGACCATCCAGCGATGGATGCACAGGCAGTAATCCCCAGCTATACGGGAATGGAATTACAGTGCGAAGGCACCGCCACTATCCGGATGCCATTCAAAGCACCCTGCAGGCACTGCGACTGTAAATAAGGCAAGAGCCCTGTCACTTTCTTACAAAAGTGCGGACTTGGTTCCATGAAGACTTGAGAAAGGCCGACAACATCTGACCCGACTTCCCAATCAATTCCATTTGACCGCCAACACCCGATTTCATCGAGTATTAGTCATTGCCAGCACCCTGCTGGCAACGCCTATTTCAGCCGAGATACCCCCTGTTTGCAAGCCGGATTTGCCAATTTCAGAGGTACCTCACATCTGGCAAATCCAGGTCTAAAAAAGCCTTACGAAAAGAAGCGAGTCAGGATCCAGGAGTAGGCCAATCCCCCCAGATAGACCCCGACGATCCCCATTACCCCGGACAAAACGGGTGGTGCAGGGATCGGTAATTTGAGGAAAGAAAACAACAAACCGACTATAAAGCCAGCCACCATCGCCAGTAGCACTTCATTCATATAACCTCCGATTTGACTCATTTTATTATTAGTTTAGATAGGAAAACGGTTGTCACCGATCCATACGCGAACGCCACGGCAGATGCCGTGGCGTTCGTGTTTATACCCTGTCAATCAGGCCGCTATTACATAGCGGAGAGAGCCAGGAAGAAGCCTGCGATAGTGGCAGACATCAGGTTGGACAGAGAGCCAGCCAGTACGGCTTTCAGACCAAAACGTGCAATGGTGCCGCGGCGGTTCGGTGCCATCGACCCCAGACCACCCAGCAGGATGGCAACGGAGGAGAGGTTGGCAAAACCACACAGGGCAAAGGAGATGATCGCCTTGGTGTGGGCAGACATGGCCACGCCGTTGATCAGCACTTCATCTTTCAGGTACGGAGCGAAGTTCAGGTAGGCAACAAACTCGTTCACCACCAGCTTCTGACCGATGAAGGAACCCGCCACGATGGCTTCATTCCAGGGCACACCGATCAGGAAGGCCAGCGGGGAGAAGATCCAGCCCAGCAGCAGTTCCAGGGAGAGTTGCGGATAACCGAACCAGCCACCCACACCGGAGAAGATGCCGTTGATCATGGCGATCAGACCGATGAAGGCCAGCAGCATGGCGCCGACGTTCAGGGCCAGTTGCATACCGGCAGAGGCGCCAGCAGCGGCAGCGTCAATGACGTTGGCAGGCTTGTCGTCCAGCTCGGCATCGGCAGAGCTTTCGTCGTAGTTCGGGGTCTCGGTCTCGGGAACCAGCAGCTTGGCAAACAGCAGACCACCCGGAGCAGCCATGAAGGAGGCAGCAATCAGGTACTCCATCTTGACGCCCATGGAGGCGTAACCAGCCAGTACGGAACCGGCAACGGAAGCCAGACCACCACACATGACGGCGAACAGCTCGGAGTCAGTCATCTTGGAGATGTAGGGACGAACCACCAGCGGCGCTTCGGTCTGACCGACGAAGATGTTGGCAGTTGCAGAGAGGGATTCGGTGCGGGAAGTACCCAGCACTTTCTGCAGGCCACCGCCCAGCAACTTGATGACCACCTGCATGATGCCCAGGTAGTAGAGCACGGCAATCAGGGAAGAGAAGAAGATGATGACCGGCAGAACACGGAAGGCAAAGATAAAGCCGCCGCCACCGAACACTTCAAACATCTTGTTGCTGACCAGACCGCCGAACAGGAATTCGATCCCGTTCTGGCCGTAGCTGATCACGCTGGATACCGCGTCGGACACACCGACCAGGATATCGCGACCAACCGGCACATAGAGTACGAACGCACCCAGACCGGCTTGAATTACGAACGCACCGACAACGGTACGCACGTTGATTGCCTTGCGATTGCTGGAGAACAGCACCGCGATAAGGACGAGCGTCGCCATCCCTACCAGACCCATGAACAAATTCATTATTATCTTCCTCTAGTAGCACCTGGCTTGTTAGCGAGTTGTTATTAAACCCAACTAATCAAGGGGAGCGCATTATACTAATTAAAGTCCGATAAAATAGAATGCTGGTCACATTTTATCGTTATCAAAATGTCCAAGCGTCACAAAATTAGACAGCAAACGATTTTTACGCTCGTTTTTTTTCCTGATAACTTAATCATGTGTTGCGGGTTTGTTTCATGGCAATTGATCATGATGGAAAATATGCCGGGCAGTTTCAAATAACACCTTTGCAACATCCGCCGATGATTCCCTCCGCAACGTCATCAATATTTCCGCTATTTTCGGCAGCGCTTCCGGGGTATTTCGGGTGCCTTGTTCACCTTGCAGCGGCATATCGGGCGAGTCGGTTTCCAGCACCAGGGCCTCAAGCGGCATGGCCCGAAATACCTCTCGCGTCTTGTTCGCGCGCTCAAAACTGATCACCCCGCCCACTCCGAGTCGAAAGCCCAGTTGCCAGAAGGCCTCCGCCTGCTGCAACGAACCGCTGAAGGCGTGGATCACCCCGCCACATGGCGGCTTGAAGCGGCGCAAGACCTTGACCACAGTGTCATTGGCGCGCACCGAGTGGATCATCAGGGGTAGCCCGGCATCGGCGGCCAGCCGGATCTGAGCCTCAAACAGCGCAAATTGCCCTTCCTGCGGCACCTGAGAGCGCAGATCCAGCCCGCACTCGCCAATGGCCACCAACCCGGCAGGCTGGCTCATCACCAGCGTTCGCAGCCGATCCATCACCCCTTCCCGCTGCTCACCGGCATACCAGGGATGAATGCCCAGGCCATAAAAGAGGCCGTCATGCTGATCTACCAGTGCCATCACACGAGTCCAGTTATCCTCTGCGATGGCAGGAATGATATACTCCATCACCCCCAATGCCCGACAACGGGCCAGCAGCGCCTCCCTGTCATGGTCAAACACCGGAAAGTCGAGATGGCAATGGGTATCTATCAGCTGCATATCACTCACACCTGTTTGCGGTCTTTAATGGGTCATTGAACATGATGAACAACAGAAACAACGGCTTTACCCTGATTGAACTGGTGCTGGTGATCATAGTGCTGGGGATCCTGGCCGTCACCGCCCTGCCCCGCTTTATCAATATCAAGGATGATGCCCTGAAAAGCACGGTCTCAGCGACCGCTGGCAGCTTTGCCAGTGCGGTACAGCTTGCTCATGCTGGCTGGGCGGTGAAAGTGCAGGGGCAAGCGATCGCGCTCTACAACCTGAGCAGCTTTGGTAAAGGCGAAGTGGATATTAATCGATATGGTTGGCCAACGGGCTCGAAGGAAGACCAAGGGAGCGCGGGAAACGATAAACCATATCAGCCGGGCTCAGGTAACCATATATCAGTCAGCAATGATGATGACTGTGAATTGCTATTCAACGACCTACTTGATGGAGATCAAACAGTCACACCCATAGCTCCCAATGCTGTGAATATCCCAGAAGGGTTTGATTATCTATCCACCCAAGTTGGTTCAGGTCATCCAGATGAGGATGAAGACAACGAGAAACACAACAACTGCCGCTATATCCTGCGCGACTCAATCAACCGCTTCCAGACCAGCTCGGATTATCGAAACGGCCTCGGCTTTGAATACAACAGCGTTACCGGCGTCGTGACCCGCAATTTTGATTGAGTTCAGCCTCTTCAGCGCAAACTCGCTCTTTGCTTGAATCATCATCATAACGAACCGGCGTGCAGCAGCGCCGGTTCTCCTGAGTGAGCCCCCACTCTTCGCACCATGCGTCGTAACGGGCCAGCCAACGCAGCAATACCCCTTTCATCGTCACACCTCCGCCAACAGGTTCAGGTCAAAAACCATCCTAATCAGAGTCAGCAAGGGGAGCAAGTCATCCCCATTTTTGCGATCGGGCAAGATAAAAAGAGCCGGTCAGCATAGCTGACCGGCTCTTTTAACAGTCCACGAAGAGATTACCCGATGAGCTACGACTCATCCGCCTCACAGGCTCTTCAGCTTCTCTTCCGGCAGGGCCAGCTCGTCGTTGTGGTTAACACCGATCCCGCGCTCCAGCACATGACGGGCGATGGCGTGAGCTTCTTCCAGCGAGTGCATGCTGTAGGTGCCGCACTGATACTCGTTCAGCTCGGGGATCTTGGCCTGATCCTGCACGGTCAGCACGTCGCTCATGGCGGCCTGCCAGGCGGCGCCAACACGGGCTTCGTCCGGCGCACCGATCAGGCTCATGTAGAAGCCGGTACGGCAACCCATGGGGGAGATATCGATGATCTCCACGCCGTTGCCGTTCAGGTGGTCACGCATAAAACCGGCGAACAGGTGCTCCAGCGTATGGATACCGCGCTCGGAGAGGATCTCCTGGTTCGGCACACAGAAACGCAGGTCGAACACAGTAATGGTGTCCTTGTTCGGGGTCTGCATGGTCTTGGCCACACGCACCGCTGGCGCTTCCATACGGGTGTGGTCAACGGTAAAACTGTCCAATAACGGCATTTCTGACTCCTGATTTGGTTACCAGAACCAGCCCCCACGGGAGAGCTGCTCCTTGCATTGACGGTACTGGGCGCCGTAGCGCTGGGCGCGAGCTTCCACCTTGCGAGAGGTCTTCATCAACCACCCCTTGCTGCGATAGCTGCCACGCCGGTAGCCACCCCACCCTTCGTGATAGTTGAGGTACTGGCCATAGGCATCCCACTTGGAGGTGCCATTGAGCCGCTGGGCTTTGTTAGTGTACCAACCCATAAAATCGATGGCGTCGGCAAAGTCATCGCGGTCACTCCAGCTGTTGCCGGTTTCCCGCTGGTAATCCGCCCAGGTTTCATCTTTGACCTGAGCATAACCATAAGCCGAACTGGCCCGCCCGGTCGGGATGAAGAGGAAATACTGCATCGGCGGCTGGGCATCATGTACGTAAGAGGACTCCTGATACATCATTGCCATCACCACATGGATCGGCGTCCCCCACTTCTCGTTCATCTTGAGCGCGGCCTTGTGCCACTCCGGCTTCTCGCGAAAGATCTGGCACAGATTCTCCGGCTGAGCCGGTGGTCGGGTACTGCAGGCGGTCAGGCCCGCCAACAGGCTGGCCACCACCACGAAGCGCATCCACCCCATCAAATGAGGCCGCACTTCGCACCTCTGGTCAGGTAAAGAGATCGCCAAAGTCAAATCGCGTCTTCGTTCTCTTCGCCGGTACGGATACGAATGACGCGCTCCACCTCGCAGACGAAGATCTTGCCATCACCAATCTTGCCGGTACGGGCGGTGTTCTGGATGGCTTCCAGACAGGCGTCGAGATCCTCGTCCTGCACCACCAGCTCCACCTTCACTTTCGGCAGGAAGTCGACCATATATTCGGCGCCGCGATAGAGCTCGGTATGACCCTTCTGGCGGCCGAAGCCTTTGACTTCGGATACGGTCATGCCGTTGATGCCGATCTCGGCCAGGGCCTCGCGCACATCGTCCAGCTTGAACGGTTTGATGATGGCTTCAATCTTCTTCATGGTGACTCCTTACCAGTTCTGTTTGCCGAACCCGGATGTAATGGGGTAACGGCGATCCTTACCAAAGTTGCGAGCCGTAATACGGGGCCCGACCGCCGCCTGACGGCGCTTGTATTCGTTGAGATCCACCAGCCGGATCACCTTGCGCACCACCGCTTCCTCGAAGCCTTCTGCCACCATGTCGGCGACCGAGGCATCCTCTTCCACATAACGCTTGAGGATCGCATCGAGAATGTCGTAAGGGGGCAGACTGTCCTGATCCACCTGATCCGGCGCCAGCTCCGCTGAAGGAGGACGGTCGATAACCCGCTGCGGGATCACGTAGTCAACAGAGTTGCGATATTCGCACAATTTGAAGACCAGCGTCTTGGGCACATCTTTCAGCACGTCGAAACCGCCGGCCATGTCGCCGTACAGGGTGGCGTAGCCCACCGCCATCTCACTCTTGTTGCCGGTGGTCAGCACGATACGACGACGTTTGTTGGAAAGCGCCATCAGCAGCACACCGCGGCAGCGCGCCTGCAGGTTCTCTTCGGTAGTATCACGGGCCGTGCCTTCAAACAGCGGCGCCAGCTGGGTCATAAACCCTTCGAACATCGGCTCGATGGAGATGATGTTGAATTCAACCCCCATCCGCTCGGCCTGCTCTTTGGCATCTTCCACACTCATCTGGGCGGTGTAGCGGAACGGCATCATCACCGCCTGCACCTTGTCGGCGCCGATGGCATCGGCCGCGATAGCGAGTGTCAGAGCCGAGTCGATGCCGCCGGAGAGGCCCAGCACGGCGCCGTGGAAGCCGTTCTTGGTTATATAGTCGCGCACCGCCAGCACCAGCGCCTGATAGGTTTCGGCCAACGGCTCCAGCGGCGCAGCCGGTTCACACTCTTTCACCGGCTGACCATCGACAAAGCGCACCAGCGCCAGCTCTTCGGCAAACGGGGCGAGCTTGTGGGTTAACTCACCCTGACTGCTGAACACCTTGGAGCAGCCGTCGAAGATCAGCTCATCCTGGCCACAGACCTGATTGAGGTAGACCAGCGGCAGACCGGTCTGATCGCAGCGCTCAGCCATCAGCTCGCGGCGGATCCAGGGTTTCTCCTGATCGTAGGGCGACGCATTGATGGTGAGCAGCAACTCTGCCCCAGCCGCCTTGGCGGCCAGCGCCGGGCCCGGCTGCCACAGGTCTTCACAGATAAGCAGCCCCAGCTGGTGACCACGGAACGGCACCACGCAGGTCTCGCTTGCAGCGGTGAAGTAACGCTTCTCGTCAAACACGCCGTAGTTCGGCAAATCCTGCTTGAAGTAGCGTGCGACCAGCTTGCTTTGCTCGTAGAAGGAGGCGGCGTTGTAGAGTGCCTCCCCGTCGCGCCAGGGGTGACCCACCAGAATGGCGCAAGCCCCTTGCCATGCTGCGATGCGGGCTAAGGCGGCCTCCACCCGGATCATCAGATCGGCACGCAGCAGCAGATCTTCCGGCGGATAGCCGGTCAGGGCCAGCTCGGAACAGACCAGCAGATCAGCGCCTTGCTGCTCGGCCTGAGCCGCCGCAGCGAGCACTTTGTCAGTGTTATCTTCGATGGCGCCTACCGTCAGATTCAACTGGGCAAGCATCAGAGAGAGGGCTTTTGCCATGGCGATGCATCTTGAATTCGAAAATGATGGGGAATGATAAAGAAAAGGGGGGCAATCTGCCAGTTCAAGACGGGCGTAACCATGTGACAGCAATCAGCGGGAGAGATAAGCTGTATGTAGTCACGGAACGACAGGCCTTCGCAGATATGAAAAACGCCGGATTTACCCTTATGGAATTGATGATAGCCATTGCGCTGGGCGTCATTCTGCTGGGGATTGGTATTCCTTCCCTCTCCAACCTGCTTGGCAGCAATAATTTGGCGACCCAAGAAAAGAGCCTTCTCAACCACTTAAACTACGCCAGACAACAAGCCATCTCCAACCAGCAGACAGTCACTCTTTGCCTGACCACTCTCAACAATGCTACTGAGGAGTGCATACCAGCAGCTCAACATGGTGCGAATCGGCTACTCGCCTTTATCGATAGCAATAGTGATCTGAAGCTTAATGGCAGCGAGGTTACGCTTGCGGCAAGTCCCGAGTTTCCCGCAGAGCTGGCCATTTCTGCAGATGCACAGGCACTGCACTTCATCCCGGATGGCACCATTACTTCTGACAATACAGTCACTTTTTCACTCTGTATCAGCGGTGAAAAGGGCATTGAGATTGAAGTTATGCCTGCCGGACGTGCCCATAGCCAGGCAAGTGGTGCTGTATGCCCATGACAGGATTTGGCTACAGCTAAAAACACACCAGCGCAAAAGGATCCATTTCAATCCAATAACTATGATTAGAGTCTCCTTTGAACAAGGACTCATACGCTATGGTACGAAATGGATTTACCTTACTCGAGTTTTTGATATCGGCAAGCCTGACAACCATCCTGCTGACCTTGGGACTGCCGTCATTGGCGAATCTGCTGACAACAACCGACAGCGACATCTACACCAGAAACCTGCAGGATCATCTGATTTTCGGTCAACGGCAAGCCATCACACAGCAGCAACCAGTGACAGCATGTCTTGCCATGCCAGTCAGGAACTCCACAAAAGAAGGTTGTGTACTCGCAAATCAAACAGGCGCCCAGCGCATGCTTGTTTTTATCGACACCAATCAGGATCGCCAATTCGATATTGCAAGTGGCGATATCTTGTTATCAGCAACAGAACCCTTTCTTGAAAAACATACCGTCACTGCAAATCGACAATTTGTACGCTTTAGCCCAGATGGCACTGCGATTGGCACCAACATGACACTCCAGTTTTGTAGCGACCAGGCACCCCGAGTCGATATCATCATCTCGCCATCCGGTAGAAACAGAAGCGAAAAAAAGGGGCTGAGTTGTTCTTAGCCCCTATACCCTACTCTTCCAGCAGCGTTATCTGGGTTGGATTTCATCTTGTTTTTTTGCATCAGCCAGCGAAAAAGTGGCGGCCAAAGGAACACACTCGATTACCTCTGTGACAAGATGCACTACTCCATCAATTTCATAACCTTTCTGTTTAAACACCCTGACCAGATTTGCCTTGCTGGTATCAGCGACCGGTTGCTGCAACACCATCTGCACGCCACCTTCCAGAGTGACATAACATTTTATGTCTTCAGTTTGAGCCTGAACCAACAAGGGTAGGCCCACACACCAGAGCAGCATGCGTTTCATCCCTGTTCTCCTTCATAGAGATAAATTTTCTTGGGAGACATATCCATTTTTGCCTCCTCTGCACCTTGAGAGCATTCACCTTCGCCGGTACAACGTTCAGGGCTGACGCATCAGTGTTTATACTTTGAACAACCCCATACATTCGAACAAATATTGTTCATTCAGACAGCAGAG
>NZ_JAPDBM010000014.1:0-80338 GCF_027705265.1 Aeromonas sp. QDB11
CACAGGCCTATAAGTATTTGTTTTGTAGGCAAAAAACTATTTTTAATTTTTAACAAAATGTTCACGATCTCGCCCTGTGGTATGGCCTACATTAAACAATCCGCGAGCCTTACTGGAGGTAGTTACTGCGGTCAGTGATAGTTTAGAGTTAAGTTTAAGACAAACAGAACAAATCATAGATCGTTTGCTTTTTGTTATATCCAAACCTAGGAGGAGAAAAGTTAACCTTATTTTTCTTATGTATCTTTTTGCACTGCATGAAAAAGATTATCAATTATATTCTGGTGTTGCTGATGGGGTGTTGTTACACACACATGACATATCCAATGAAAAATCCATCGCATATAATATTAATCTTAAGAAAGATGTGATTATGGATGTGTATATAAAAGCTAGCACTGAAATAGGTAATGTTATTTGTAGTGTACCTAACAATGCTGATATGACTAACCCATTTGAGGATGGGTTGTACAAGGTGTCTCTTCGTGAAACAATAAAGTTTTCGTATCAGTTCATGTTGGATGATAAATACAATCATAAAGATGACCATGAACTACGAGGGATAACTAGAAAATATGAGGATAATAAACCTCTAAGTGCGCAGGAAAATTCTATTTTAGCTAAGAAGGAAATCTCTTTGTTGGAGAGTAATCTTTCGTTATATAAAAACTTAGTAGAATTGGCTGTCCATCTTGATTAAGTAAAGCCGGGATAACCCGGCTTTACTATCAACTTATTTATTATGTCGCTCGTAAAGTCGCTGAACGACATCCTGTAATCCCAGCCCTTCGTTTTGCAGCAGTACGGTCAGGTGGTAGAGCAGATCGGCGGATTCGTTGATGAGCTCCTCCCGATCCTTGGCCATGGCGGCCAGCGCTACCTCGACACCTTCTTCACCGACCTTCTGGGCGATGCGCTTGGTGCCTTTGCCATAGAGGCTGGCGGTGTAGCTGGTGGCCGGATCGGCCCCTTTGCGGGCCGCCAGGATCTGCTCCAGCTCCGCCAGAAAACCGAGCGGTGGCAGCGGGTGGCCATTAAAGCAGGATGCTGTGCCCTTGTGGCAGGTGGGGCCGACGGGGTTGGCAGCAATCAGCAGGGAATCCTGATCGCAGTCGGTGCTGATGGCCACGAGTTTGAGCACGTTGCCCGAGCTTTCACCCTTGGTCCAGAGCCGCTGTTTGCTGCGGCTAAAGAAGGTGACCTGACCGGTGGTCTGGGTCTTTTCCAGCGCCTCGCGGGTCATAAAGCCCTGCATCAGCACCTCACCGCTGGCGGCGTGCTGGACGATGGCGGGGATCATGCCGTCGCACTTAGCCCAGTCGAGCTGTTCAATTAATAAGCTGGAATTATGCACGGGAATCGGCTCCTTTATTATCAGACCGGCACTCAGGGCGGGGGATCATGGCGCATTTGCACTTTTCCCAGTCGAGCCGCTCCACGAGCGGGATCGGGTTTGCAATATCTTGATTATTCACGGATGGCGACTCCTTCATTTTTCAGCCAGCGTTTCAATTCGGGAATGGGAATAAGGCCCTTGTGGAACACCGAGGCGGCCAGCGCTCCGTCCACATCGGCGAGGGTAAAGGCATCGCGAAAATGTTCCATGGCACCGGCGCCGCCGGAGGCGATCAGCGGTACCTTGCAGACGCTGCGCACCAGCTTGAGCTGGTCGAGATCATAACCCTGACGCATGCCGTCCTGATTCATCACGTTCAGCACGATTTCGCCCGCGCCGCGCTTTTGCACCTCCTGCACCCAGTCGAGTGTGTGCCAGGCGGTGGTGCGGGTGCGACTCTCGTCACCGGTAAACTGTTTGACCTGATAGTGGCCCGTGTCGGCGTCAAAGTAGGAGTCAATGCCCACCACCACGCACTGCACGCCAAAGCGCTCGGCCAGTCGGCTGATCAGGGTCGGGTCGGCCAGCGCAGGGGAGTTGATGGAGACCTTGTCGGCGCCAAATTCAAGGATCTGGCGGGCGTCTTCGACGCTCTTGATGCCACCGGCGACGCAGAAGGGGATATCGATCACCTCCGCTACCCGGCTGACCCAGCTCTTGTCCACTACCCGCGCATCGCTGGAGGCTGTGATGTCATAGAACACCAGCTCGTCAGCGCCCTCTTCGGCGTAGCGGCGGGCCAACTCGACAATACCACCCATCACCTCGTGATTGCGAAACTGCACCCCTTTGACCACCACGCCATCTTTCACGTCGAGGCAGGGGATAATGCGTCTTGCCAGCATCAGTTGCCTCCTGTGGTAACGGCCGCGGGGGCTTGCCAGCAGGCGATGGCGTCCCCCACCGAGAATTTGCCCTCCAGCAGAGCGCGGCCAAGGATGATCCCCTTGACGCCGGAGCCCTTGAGCGCCTCGATATCCTCGATGCCGCCAATGCCGCCGGAGGCCTGAAAGGCGACGCTCGGGTAGCGGGCACAGAGATCCCGATAGAGTTCGACGTTGGTGCCAGCCAGGGTGCCGTCACGGCTGATGTCGGTGCAGAGCACATGCTTGAGCCCGGCGGGAAGGAAGCGCTCGATCAGCTCCTCGATGGTCACACCGCTGTTCTCCTGCCAGCCTGCCACCGCGATATGGCGATTGCCCTGCTCATCGATATTGACGTCCAGCGCCAGCACGATCTGCTCGGGGCCATATTTCTCCATCCAGCTCGCCACCAGATCCGGGGATTTGACGGCGGTGGAGCCAATCACCACCCGGCTGGCACCGGCGGCCAGCAGATCCGCCACATCCTGTTCGGTACGCACGCCGCCGCCGACCTGCACTGGCGCTTCGGTGGCTGACAGCAGTTGGGTCAGCAGGGGCAGCTGGCGCGCCTTGGCATCCTTGGCTCCGTCCAGATCTACCAGATGGAGCTGCACCGCCCCCTGGGAGACATATTCATCGAAGCGGGCCTGCGGGCTGCTGCTGTATTCGGTCTTCTGGTCGTAGTCCCCCTGATAGAGGCGAACCACCTGACCGTTGATAAGGTCAATTGCGGGAATGATCATTCATAGCTCCAGAAAATTTTGCAGCAAACGGGCACCGGCTGCGCCTGAGCGCTCCGGGTGGAATTGGGCGCCAAAGAAGTTGTCACGGGCGACAATCGCGGTAAAAGGCTTGCCGTAGTCGCAGGTCGCCAGCGTCGCCTCGGTCACCTCCAGCGCATAGGAGTGCACGAAGTAGAAGTAGCTGCCGCTCGGGATCCCCTTGAGCAGAGGATGGGTCTCGTCATGCTCAATCTGGTTCCAACCCATATGGGGCAGGCGCAGATTACCCACCTCCATCAGGCGGATCTTGCCCGGCACTATGCCAAGGCAGTCGATAAGCCGCTCTGACGAGTCATCCGTACCCATGCTCTCTTCGGAGGCCTCTGCCAGCATCTGCATGCCGAGGCAAAAGCCCAGCAGCGGCTGCTTGGCGGCGCGAATAAGGGGCACCAGCCCGCGCTCGTTGAGGTTTTTCATGGCGGCCACCGCAGTGCCGACACCGGGCAGGATCAGCTTGTCCGCCTGCTCGATATCGGCAGCCAGGCTGGAGACCAGCGGCTGTACGCCGAGGCGCTCGAACGCCATTCTGACCGAGGCCAGATTGGCGCAGCCGGTGTCGATGATGACCAGCTTCTGCTTGCTCACATCCATCACAGCACTCCCTTGCTGGAGGGAAGCTCGCTCCCTTCCACCCGAATGGCCTGACGCAGGGCGCGGCCAAAGCCTTTGAACAGCGCCTCCACCTGATGGTGGGTGTTGCCGCTGCCCACCTTCATCTGCAATGTGATGGCCATGGCATCCGACAGCGAGCGGAAGAAGTGGGGCACCATCTCGGTAGCCATCTCGCCCACGCTGTCGCGGCCAAATCCGCTCGGGCAATCAAACACGAAGTAGGGGCGACCGCTGAGATCCAGCGCTGTGCTCACCTCCTGCTCGGTCAGCGGGCGCGCATCGATCACTGCCTGCACCTCGTCCATCGCCAGCACGAAGCCGAAACGGCCGATACCGCGCTTGTTGCCAAGGGCTTGACGCAGCGCCTGACCGAGGGCCAGACCGACGTCTTCCACCGTGTGGTGATCGTCGATATGCAGATCACCGCTGACGTTCAGCTTGAGCTGGAAACCGGCGTGGGTCGCTATCTGATCCAGCATGTGATCAAAGAA
Source organism: Aeromonas sp. QDB11 (assembly GCF_027705265.1). Taxonomy (NCBI): domain Bacteria; kingdom Pseudomonadati; phylum Pseudomonadota; class Gammaproteobacteria; order Aeromonadales; family Aeromonadaceae; genus Aeromonas; species Aeromonas sp. QDB11. The sequence continues at coordinate 4,145 of NZ_JAPDBM010000014.1, forward strand.
GCCGATGCCGGTGGCGATCTGGTTGCCACCGCTCTTGTCCAAATCTACCGCTACCTGAATGCGGGTCTCCTTGGTGTTACGCTCCACCGAGGCTACGCGCCCCTTGGACAACAGCTGATCACGGATGGCGAGCCAGTCGTGATCCTGTGGGTGGTAGCGAATACCGCCAATGCCCATATTCTCGGCCAGCTGCAGATCGGTCTGGCGATCGCCAATCACGAAGGAGTTGGCAAAGTCGATACGACCGGAGGCGAGATACTCCTTTACCAGCCCGAGGTGGGGCTTGCGGCAGCTGCAGCCGTCCGTGGGAAAGTGCGGGCAGATCAGCACCTGTTCCCACTTCACCCCTTGCGATTCAAACAGGTGCATCATCAGGTCGTGGGGTGGCTGGAAGTTCTCCAGCGGCAGGCTGGCGGTGCCCAACCCATCCTGGTTGGTCACCATCACCAGCACATAGCCGGCGGCCTGCAACTCGCGCAGCACCGGAATGACCATGGGCTCGAAGCGCAGTTTGGCGAGGCTATCAACCTGCTTGTCGGTCACCGGCTCTTCAATCAGGGTGCCGTCACGGTCGATAAACAAAAACGGGGTATTCATCGCTACATCCTTGTCTTACAAAGGGGGAGAGGGCAGATCACGCAGCACGGCCAGCACGGCATCCATCTCGCCCTGATAGCTGATGGTGACGCGAACGCTGTTATCAAGACCGGGTTTGGTCGAGAAATCTCGCAGTATGATGCCGGCGGCCTTCATGGCAGCAAAGACGGCGGCGCCATCCACAAAGCGCACCAGCACGAAGTTGCCCTTGTCTTCGAATACTTCCTTCACGCAGGCAAGCGTTGCCAGCTCTGCCTTGAAGGCGGCTTTTTGCTTGTTGAGCTCCATCACTCGCTCCTGCATCAACTCCAGCCCCATGGGGGAGAGTGCCTGCGCTGCGATCTGGGCGATGGGCTCGGGGATGGGATAGGGGGCGATCACCTTGGCCAGCATGGCGATCACCTCGGGGCTTGCCAGCGTAAAGCCGCAGCGGATCCCCGCCAGCGCAAAAGCCTTGGAGAGGGTGCGGGTCACCACCAGATTGGGGAAGCGGGCCAGCAGGTCCACCACGGACGCCTCGGGGCAGAACTCGATATAGGCTTCGTCCACCACCACGATGGCGCGATCCCGAGCTTTTTCCAGCAGGGCGATAAGGCCGTCGCGTCCCACCAGATCCCCGGTGGGGTTGTTGGGGGAGCAGAGAAACACCAGTTTCACGTCGGACAGGCGATCGGCAATGGCGGGCCAGTCCGGTTGGCGGCTGGCGGTCAGCGGCTGTTCGACGATGCCAACGCCACAGGTCTCGGCGCTGATGGCGTACATGCCGTAGGTGGGCGGGCAGATGAGGATCTGATCCTCACCCGCTTCGCAGAAGGTGCGAATAAGCAGCTCGATGGCCTCGTCGGCGCCGCGGCTCACCAGCACCTGATCGGGATTAACCCCGGCGTAGGCGGCATAGCCGTTCACCACCTCGGCCGGTTGGCACTCGGGGTAGCGGTTGAGGCGGCTCCCCTCGATGGTAAAGGGATAGGCCTGCGGCGCCTCGTTGGCATTGAGCCAGACGTGGCCCTTGCCGCCGATGCGGCGGGCGGATTGATAAGGGGTGAGGGCCCGCACCACGCGGCGCGCCAGATTGGCAATGCTCATGACAAATCCTTCTGCTGTGCTGTTGGTTGGGGCGCGGCGGCCAGGGCGTTCAATCTGAGGGTGACAGCGTTCTTGTGGCCATCGAGCCCTTCGGCCTCTGCGATGCGCTCGACGATGGGGCCAAGGCCGCGAATACCTTCGGCGCTCAGCTCCTGCACCGTATAGCGGCGCTGATAATCGGCGAGGCCAAGGCTCGAGCAGGTGCGGGCATAGCCATAGGTAGGCAGCGTGTGGTTGGTGCCGCTGGCGTAATCGCCGACCGACTCGGGGGTCCATGCTCCCAGAAAGATGGAACCGGCGTTCTCGAGTTTATCCAGCAGATCGCGCGGGGCTCGGGTCTGCACGATCAGGTGTTCCGGCGCATAGGCGTTGGAGATGGCGCACGCCTCGGCCAGATCGTCACAGAGGATCACCAGACTGCTGCCGAGCGCCTGCGCGGCGATATCGCGGCGGCTCAACTTGGCCAGCTGGCTCTTTATTTCCCCTGCGATGGCATCGGCCAGCAGGGGGGAGGTGGTCACCAGCACCACCTGGCTGTCGGGGCCATGCTCGGCCTGGGAGAGCAGATCCGCCGCCACGAAGGCGGGGTTGGCGCTCTCGTCGGCGATCACCAGCACCTCGGAGGGGCCGGCGGGCATATCGATGGCAGCGCCGCGCCAGTCGCGCGAAACCTGCCCCTTGGCTTCGGTCACATAGGCGTTGCCCGGGCCGAAGATCTTGTCCACCTTGGGAATGCTTTCTGTGCCGTACGCCATGGCGGCGATGGCCTGGGCACCGCCGATGGCGAACACCTTCTCGACCCCGCAGGCACGGGCGGCAAACAGAATTTCGTCGCTGGCGGGGGACGGGGTGCAGAGCACCACTTCACGGCAACCGGCCAGGCGTGCCGGAATGGCCAGCATCATCACGGTGGAGGGGAGCGACGCGCTACCCCCCGGCACATAGAGGCCAACCCGGCTGATGGGCTGGGTGCGTAGCTCGCACACCACCCCGGGCTGGGTTTCCACCCGCACTACCGGCTGCACTTGCGCGGCGTGGAAGGTGCGAATATTGGCAATGGCCGCTTCGATGGCGTTTTTGATGTCGTCATCCAGTCGCGCGCAGGCCGCTTCAATTTCGGCCTCGCTGACGCGCAACTGCTCACGGGGGGCGCGCTCGAAGCGCAGGCTCAGCTCACGCAGCGCCTCATCGCCCCGGCTGCGCACCGCAGTGATGATATCCCGCACCACGACGCCGATATCGGCCTCGTCATTGAGGGCGGGCCGGGTCAGCACGTCGGCCTGCTGGGCGGGAGAGAGGGTCTTCCAGATCAGGGTCTGCATGATGTCTCTTCCTTATTCCATCATCTTCTCGATGGGCAGCACCAGAATGGAGCTGGCACCGAGGGCCTTGAGCTGTTCCATGGTCTCCCAGAACAGGGTCTCGCTAGAGACGACGTGCAGGGCCACCTGATTGGTGTCACCGGCCAGCTGCATGATGGTGGGGCGCTCGGCACCCGGCAGCAGATCGGTGATGGCATCGAGCTTGTCTTTGGGGGCGTGCAGCATGATGTATTTGCTCTCGCGGGCCTGCTGCATCCCCTGAATGCGGGGCAGCAGTTTGTCGATCAGCTTCTGCTTGGCATCGGACAGGGGGTTGGGGGCCTGTACCAGCACCGCCTTGGAGCGGTAGATCACCTCCACCTCTTTCAGGCCATTGGCTTCCAGCGTCGCGCCGGTGGAGACCAGATCGCAGATGGCATCAGCCAGGCCCGCACGGGGTGCCACTTCCACCGAGCCGCCCAGCATCACGCTCTTGAAGCCAAGACCCTTTTCGTCAAAGAAGCGCTTGAGCAGCCCGGGGTAGGAGGTGGCGATGCGCTTGCCGGCCAAGCTCTCTGGCCCTGTGTAGGTCACATCTTCCGGCACCGCCAGCGAGAGGCGGCAGCCACCAAAGTCCAGCTGCTTGAGGGTTTTGACCTCGAAGGGGAGGCCTTGGGAGGCACGAATAAGCTGCACCTCTTCCAGCACGTTTTCGCCGATGATGCCAAGGTCGACCACCCCTTCCATCACCAATCCAGGGATGTCGTCATCACGCACCCGCAGGATATCGATGGGCATGTTCTCGACATGGGCGATAAGGCGCTGCTCGCGCAGGTTGATCTTGAGGCCGCAGCTCTTGAACAGGGCTTGGGAGTCCTGGCTCAGACGACCGGACTTTTGCATGGCGATACGCAGACGTTGTGTTTCCATTTGCTCGATTTCCTTCTAGTCAAAAACGAAAAAACCCTCGGAAGTGTGTGCTTCCGAGGGTTTATGAATCTTGCGGTCCTTTTGGAAGTCACCAGTTAAGTGTCTTCCAGCAGTCAACCTCCTGAAAGACTAGTCGGGATGATGATGGTGGTGATGAGTCTTCAGGGTGGTGAACTTCATGTAATCAATCCTTTACAAAATAAGATGTCGTAGTTGACGCCTGATTTAAACTACCTGCCTTGACAGAAAATGCAACCCGAAATTGTGATTTGATCGATTAAAGTTGAGAAAACGGTTTTCTGGTCGATAACTAGACAATAACCCCTTGCAGGAGTCGCCATCATGCCCAGCCAGGACCTGTTGTTCCCCATTTTGCCCCGGGCACCCGCTGCGCCCGGCAGCGAAGAGATCAAGCGGGAAGTGAACCAGATCAGCAAAAAGCACCAGCTGCGCAAGACCAGCACTGACAACAGTGACTCCCAGCAGCGCCAGCAGGCGTATAGCACGCCCGCCAAGCGTGATCAGCCAAAGGCGGAAGAGGGCGATCACAAACCGGATCCCGACCATCAGATCGATCTGTTCGTCTGAACAGATTATCTGTCCCGCTTTTGCCGCGCTTTTGGCATAATGGCCGCTTTTGCTGCGGGACGCCCTTTTGACCATCCAGACCCTGTTCAAGCCAGATGGCCCTCTGGCCAGCCATATCGACGGTTTCAAAGCCCGCGCTCCCCAACTGGAGATGGCCGAAGCGGTCGCGCGCGCCATCAAGAGTGGTGGCCGTCTGTTGGTGGAGGCGGGAACGGGCACCGGCAAGACCTATGCTTATCTGGTTCCTGCGCTGGAGTCCGGCAAACGGGTGGTGATCAGCACCGGCTCCAAGAACCTGCAGGAGCAGCTTTTCTATCGGGATCTCCCGACCATCACAGGCGCGCTCTCCTACACCCCGCCGGTGGCCTTGCTCAAGGGTCGCAGCAACTATCTCTGCATCGAGCGGATGAACCGGCTCTTGAGTGAATCCCATCTGCAAAAGCCTGAAATCCTGAACGATCTGGTGAAGGTCAAGTCCTGGTCTACCGCCACCGATAACGGCGATGTGGGGGATATTCCGGGATTGCAGGAGAACGCCGAGATCCTGGCTCACGTCACCAGCACCAACGACAACTGCCTCGGTCGCGACTGCCCCTATTACGACGACTGCCATCTGGTGGTGGCCCGACGCCGCGCCATGGATGCCCAGGTGGTGGTGATCAACCACCACCTCTTCTTCGCCGATATGGCGGTGAAAGACACCGGATTTGGCGAGTTAGTGCCAGAAGCACAAGTCTATGTCTTTGACGAGGCACACCAGCTGCCGGAGATCGCCACCAACTACTTCGGCAAGTCGGTGGGCAGCCGAACCATCCAGGATCTGGCGCAGGATATCCAGCTGGCCTATCGCGCCGAGGCCCACGATATGGCCCAGCTTGGCAAGGCGGCGGACCGGCTCTCCATCGCCAGCCAGGATCTGCGTCTGGCCTTCGGGGTGGATGGTGGTCGCGGCAATACCCGTGACATGCTGCGCCAATCGCTCTGGGGCCAGGCGTTGGCTCGTCTCAACGACGCCATCGGGCTCTGCTACGAGGTGCTCAAACTCGCGCTCGGCCGTGGCGAGCAGCTGGATCACGCGTTCGAGCGGATCTGCGAGCTGCGCACCCGCCTTGGCGAGGTGCTGGCGGTCAACCAGACCGGTTTCTCCTACTGGTATGACTGCTCGCGGCTCCATTTTTCCCTCAATTTGACGCCGCTCTCGGTGGCCGAGCGATTCAGTGCCGAGGTGCAAAAGCCGGAGGTGGCCTGGGTCTTTACCTCCGCCACCCTGACGGTGGATATGCGTTTTGATCACTTCAAGGCTGAGTTGGGGCTGGCGGGCAGTGCCGAGCTGATCCTCGACAGTCCGTTCGACTATGCCGAGCAGGCGCGGCTCTGTGTGCCCCGCTATTTGCCCGAGCCCAACGCCTTTGGCCGTGGCGAGCAGCTGGCCAATCTGATGATCCCGCTTATCAACAAGACGCCGGGGGGCTGTTTCTTCCTCTGCACCAGCCATCAGGTGATGCGTCAGGTGGCCGAGGTGCTGCGCCGGGAGATTGGCCGCACCGTGCTGCTGCAGGGGGAAGACAACAAGCAACGGTTGCTCAAGGAATTTGTCGAGAATGGCCGCGCCGTGCTGGTGGCGACCAGCAGTTTTTGGGAGGGTATCGACGTGCGAGGGGCTGCGTTGTCGTGTGTTATTATCGACAAGCTGCCGTTTGCCAGCCCCGATGATCCGCTGCTCAAGGCGCGGGTCGATGATTGCAAGCTCAAGGGGGGTGATCCCTTCGCCGAGCTGCAGTTGCCCAAGGCGGTGATTGCCCTCAAACAGGGGGTGGGGCGGCTTATTCGTGATCGCAGTGATCACGGGGTGCTGGTGATCTGTGATCCACGGATGGTCAACAAACCTTACTGCGCCACCTTTATCAAGAGTCTGCCCGCCATCCCCCGTACCCGGGAGTTGGGGACGCTGGGGAGCTTTTTCGATCGCGGTGAATAAGTGTGCCGCCAGCTAACAGATTTGAACAACGGGTGAGCATATCTCGCTTGCCGGTTATGTAATTGACTGATTTTATAGAGATTGGAAAGCATGAACGAGTTGAAGATCCTGGCCGTAGATACCGCCACCGAAGCCTGCTCCGCTGCCTTGCTGGTGGGTGACAAGCTGTTCTCCCGCTGGGAGGAGGCGCCACGGGATCACACCCGAAAAATCCTGCCCATGGTTCAGGCTGTGTTAGAGGATGCCGGGATAACGTTGAGTGATCTTGACGCCATCGCGTTCGGTCGCGGCCCGGGCTCCTTTACCGGCGTGCGGATCGGTATTGGCGTTGCGCAAGGGCTGGCGTTTGGTGCGGGTGTGCCGCTGATTGGCATCTCGACCCTGGCCGCCATGGCGCAAGGTGCCTATCGACTGGACGGCGCCGAGCAGGTGCTGACCGCCATCGATGCGCGGATGAACGAGGTCTATTTTGGCCGCTATGCGCTGAACGATGGCCGCATGCAGCTGGTGGGCGACGAGGTGGTGAGCGATCCTGCGGCACTGGTTGACGTCCGTGGCAAGCTGACGGGTCGTCTGACCTGCGTTGGTACCGGTTTTGAGACCTATGGCGAGATCTTGAGTGGTCTGGCCGATGAGCTGGCGGTGAGTCAGGTACGCTTCCCGGCGGCAGAAGATATGTTGCCGCTGGCCCGCGCCGCCTGGCTGGCGGGGGAGGCGGTGCCGGTGGAGCAGGCGACGCCGGTCTATTTGCGTGACAAGGTGACCTGGAAAAAACTGCCGGGTCGCGAATAAGGGCAGGAGCACTGACAGCATGTCGCTCTTGCCGCTCATCAGCTGCAACACAAGCGGATGGCCCGACGGGCCATGCTGGCAACAGGAGAGTGACATGATGCGTAAGACCAGAAGCGACATGATGAAACGCACAATGGTGGTCGGGGTGCTGGCCCTGCTACTCGGGGCCTGCAGCTCGGTCCCCAAGGAGCTGGCTTATGAACCCGAAAACCAGCTGGTGGCCTATCAACCCGCCCTTGGCGGAATGGAGGGCAAACCGGCCCGCTGGAGCGGCGTCATCTCGGCGGTGCACAACAAGGCGGATCAGAGCGTCATTGAAGTGGTCTATTTGCCGCTCAAGTCCAACGGCGTGCCGGAGCAGACCGAGCAGAGCCCGGGTCGCTTTCTGGCCATTATGAAGGGCTTTGTCGATCCGACTCTCTATGCCAAGGGGCGTAGCCTGACGGTGCTTGGCACCATAGGCCAACCGGTGGATAGCCAGATTGGCGAGCACAAGTACCGCTTCTCGGTGCTCAATGTGACGGGCAGCAAGCTGTGGCCGCCAGTCAAGGAGGTAGAGGTGCGCTATATGGACCCCTACTTCTACGACCCCTTCTATGATCCCTTCTGGCCGAGACGGCCGCTGCGTCGCTAAGGCTCGCCATGATCAACAGCATAAAGAGCACTCTGCACGAACGTCTGCTCACTCTGGCGGATGGTCGGCAGGTGGCCCTGCTGGAGAATCAACCCGCTGAGCATGATCAGCAGGGCAAACCCCTGCTGATCGCCCTGCATGGCTGGCTCGACAACAGTGCCAGCTTCTTGCCGCTGGCGCCGCATCTGGGGGATTTTCATCTCATCTGTGTCGATCTGCCGGGGCACGGTCACTCCGATCACAAAACCACTCCCTATGTCTTTGTTGACTGGCTGGACGATCTCTACCAGATCGCTCAGGCCGCAGGCTGGTCGCGTTTCACTCTGCTCGGCCACTCCCTCGGGGCACTGATCGCTTCGGCCTATGCCGGAGTCTTTCCCGAGCAGGTGGAGCGGCTGATCATGCTGGAGGGGATGGGGCCGCTCAGCCAGCCCGATGAGGAGGTGCCCGCCCAGCTGCGACGTGCGATTTTAAACCGCAGTCGCACCCGGGAACGCAGTACCAACGGTTTTTCCTCCATCGATGAAGCGGTGCTCGCCCGTTGCAAAGTGGCGGATATCACGCCGCAGGCGGCGCGCTTTATCTGTGAGCGGCAGCTTGAAGAGCGGGCAGGGCGCTGGCACTGGCGTAGCGACCCCCGCTTGCGGGATCTTTCGCCCCTTAGAATGAGCGAAGGGCAGGCCCGGGCGCTGATGGCGGCTATCCGCTGTCCGGTGCTGTTTATTCAGGGGGAGCAGGGCTTTGCTGCGCTGGAAACCCAATGGCAGTCGCGTCAGGATGCCTTCCAGCAGATCGAGCGGGTCATATTGGGTGGAAACCACCATTTTCACATGGAAAATTCGGTTGATACGGCCGTTTGTATCGTAAAGTTTTGTCAAGTTCGGTAGAATCGCCAGCTTTCAATAATTCCATGTTTGTTTTCTCCCTCACATTTTTCTGTTGTTAATTTGCTGTTAATTGATGTTGCGCTGTGTAAATATGGCGGCATTAGAGCATCAGCTTAAAACGATCGATTAAAATGGATGTGAACAGGGACGGAGGCAACACAGTGAGCGCACAGGTGTTAGTTATGCAGGAGAAGTTCGTGGAAAAAGTCTGGCTGAAGCGTTATCCGGAAGGGGTTCCCGCCGAGATCAATCCAGACCAGTACGGCTCTCTGGTTGAGATGTTCGAATCCTCGGTGACCCAGTTTGCCGACCAGCCCGCCTTCGTCAACATGGGACAGACCATCACCTATCGCCGCTTGGAAGAGCAGTCCCGCGCCTTTGCTGCCTATCTGCAAAACGAGCTGAAGCTGGAGAAGGGCGATCGGGTCGCGGTGATGATGCCGAACCTGCTGCAATATCCCATCGCCGTGTTCGGCATCCTGCGTGCCGGCATGATCGTGGTCAACGTCAACCCGCTCTACACCCCGCGCGAGCTGGAGCATCAGCTCAAAGACTCCGGTGCCAAGGCCATCGTTATCGTCTCCAACTTTGCCCATACCCTGGAAAAAGTGGTCTACGACACCCCGATCAAGCACGTTATCCTGACCCGGATGGGGGACAACCTGGGTCTTGCCAAAGGCACTCTGGTCAACTTCGTGGTCAAGTATGTCAAAAAGCTAGTGCCGAAATACAATCTGCCCGATGCCACCACCATGCGTCAGGCCCTCTCCAAGGGACGTTTCCTGCAGTACATCAAGCCGGAGATCACCAATGACGATCTCGCCTTCCTGCAGTACACCGGTGGCACCACCGGCCTCTCCAAAGGGGCCATGCTGACCCATCGCAACATGATTGCCAACGTCGAGCAGTGCCTCGGCGTCTATGGTCCCATGCTGGAGCGCGGCAAGGAGTTCGTGGTCACCGCATTGCCCCTCTATCACGTCTTTGCGCTTACCGTAAACTGCCTGCTCTTTATGCGCATCGGCGGTTATAACCTGCTGATCAGCAACCCGCGCGATATCCCGGGTTTTGTCAAAGAGATCAAGAAGTACCCCTTCACCTGTATTACCGGGGTCAACACCCTGTTCAATGCGCTGGTCAACAACGAAGAGTTTCAGGGGATCGCCTTTGACAAGCTCAAGCTGACCATCGGCGGCGGCATGGCGGTGCAGCGCGCGGTTGCGGAGAAGTGGAAGACACTGACCGATACCCCGCTGCTGGAAGGCTATGGCCTGACCGAGTGTTCGCCACTGGTGAGCGTCTGCCCCTACGATCTGACCGACTACAACGGCTCCATCGGTCTGCCGGTCTGCTCTACCGAGATCCGTCTGGTAGATGACAGCGGCCAGGTGGTTCACGCCCTCGGCACCCCGGGCGAGATGCAGGTTCGCGGCCCGCAGGTGATGGTGGGTTACTGGCAGCGCCCCGAGGCGACCGCCGAAGTGATGCAGGATGGCTGGCTCTGTACCGGTGATATCGCCGTGTGCGATGAGCAGGGCTTCTTCAAGATTGTTGACCGCAAGAAGGACATGATCCTGGTCTCCGGTTTCAACGTCTATCCGAACGAGATCGAAGATGTCGTTGCCCTGCACCCGAAAGTGCTGGAAGTGGCTGCCGTCGGCGTGCCGCACAAGGTCTCCGGCGAGCTGGTGAAGATCTTTGTGGTCAAGAAAGATGCAAAATTGCAGGAGGACGAGATTATTGCCCACTGCCGCAAACATCTGACTGCCTATAAGGTGCCGAAACTGGTAGAATTTCGTGACGAACTTCCCAAGACCAATGTGGGCAAGATCCTGCGCCGCGTACTGCGCGACGAGGAGATTGCCAAGCAATAACCGGACTGCGGCTGCAGAACCCTCTGCACACCAATACCGTCGTTATGCAAAACCGTGGGTCATCCCACGGTTTTTTCTTTTTGGCCCTGATCAACCGCGCAGGCACAGATGCAATATCAACTTATCACTCAGCAAGCCGACTTTGAGCACTATCTCGCTTCTCTGGCCGACGTTCCCCTGGCTATCGATACTGAATTCGTTCGCACCCGTACCTACTACCCCCAGCTTGGCTTGTTCCAGATCTATGACGGCGAGCATCTGGCGTTGCTGGATCCGCTGACGCTGGATCTCTCCGCCCTCTGGCAGCGACTGGGCCGGGAAGGGCAGATCGCCATCCTGCACGCCTCTGGCGAAGATCTGGAGCTTATCCAGCATCAGGCGGGCCACCTGCCCAACCAGATGCACGATACCCAGCTGGCCACCGCCTTCCTCGGTTACGGCGTCTCGGTCGGTTTTGGCGCGCTGGTTAACGAATTTCTCGGGGTCGAGCTGGAAAAAGATCAGGCGCGCACCGACTGGCTGGCTCGTCCGCTCACAGAACGTCAGCTCGAATACGCGGCGGCGGATGTGTTCTACCTGATGCCGCTCTACGAGAAGGTGATGGCCAAGCTGCGGGAAAGCGGCAAGTTTGCCTGGTTCGAGCAGGAGTGTCAGAACCACTCCGCCCGCAAGACCCAGGGTAGTGATCCCCGTCAGGCTTATCTTGAAATCGTCAACGCCTGGCAACTGGGTCGCCGCGAGCTTGCCATCCTGCGCGAGTTGGCCACCTGGCGCCAACAAGAGGCGGTACGCCGCGATCTGGCCCTCAACTTCGTGGTCAAGGAGCTGCACCTGTTCAAGGTGGCGGAGCGTCGTCCGACCTCCATGCGCGACCTCAACGAACTGGGACTGGCCCCCATCGAGATCAAGATCCATGGCAAGCGGATGCTCGATATCGTCGCCCGCGCCCAGCAGAGCGATCCTGACTGCTGGCCCGAGCCCATTCGCCGGCTGGTGGACTTCCCCCAATACAAGGCCGAGCTCAAGCGCATCAAGGCCATGGTGGAAGAGAAGGCCAAGGCCAGCAACATTCCGCCCGAGCTGATTGCCAGCAAGAAGATCATTCACCAGTACTTCACCTGGAGCTGGCGGATGAACGACGAAGAGCGGGCCCGCAGCGACAAGCCGATGCTGCTGCAAGGGTGGCGTCATGAGCTGGTAGGTCACCTGCTGGCACAATAAGCCACCAGAGTGTTGCACCGATAAATCAATCCTCACCCCAGGGTGGGGATTTTTATTGGGCGAAAGGTAACACCGGACATGCCGAATTGGGGAACGCAGGGGGGGCGTGGTTGGCCCGGAATTGAGAATACAAAAAAGAGAGAAAAGGCAGCGGCTAACACCGCTGCCTTTTTTGATCACCAGATAGGCTGGGTCAGGTAGGGATTGCTCACCTTCTCGCGACCGAAGGTGGAGCTGGGGCCGTGGCCCGGGATAAAGACGATCTCGTCGCCGAGCGGCAGCAGGGTTTCGGTGATCGACTTGATCAGCATCCCGTGATCGCCACGGGGGAAGTCGGTGCGGCCGATGCTGCCGGCAAACAGCACATCGCCGACCCAGGCAAGTTTTTCGGCCCGGGAGAGCAGCACGATATGACCCGGGGTGTGGCCGGGGCAGAAGTAGACCTCCAGCTCGCACTGGCCAACTTGCACCTTGTCGCCCTGTTCAAGCCAGCGATCCGGCGTGAAGGCGGGGGTATGGGCGAAGCCGAACATCTGGCTCTGCTGGGGCAGCATGTTGAGCCAGAAGGCGTCTTCCTTATGGGGGCCGGTAATGGCGACACCGGTCTTTTCCCGCAACTCTGCCGCGGCACCCACATGGTCCAGATGACCGTGGGTCAGCAGGATGTGGGTCAGGGTCAGCCCGCGCTTGGCGATGGCCGCCAGCAGCTTGTCTGCTTCGCCGCCCGGGTCGATCAGCGCCGCCTGATGGGTCTCGTCACACCAGATGAGGGAGCTGTTCTGGGCGAACTGGGTGACCGGGATCACCTCGAATTTCAACATGTGGGGTCCTCTTGTTGGAACGGTGACGGAGTCAGCCCTGTTGCCCATTGGCGCGCTGCTCGGCGAAATAGTCGAGACAGGCTTGCTTGTCACCGCGAAATACGATGCGCTCCTGCTTGTTGCCAAGCTGGTAGAGATACATGGGATCGTAGTAGCGGGTCAGCAGCAGGGTGATCCAGGCCAGATGCAGCTCGGTGGAGCCGCTGTTGGCCTGCTCGGTGAGGGCGGTCTGCATCAGGGCATCCAGCTCGCGGTGGGCCTGATCGCCGAGACGGCGCTTGAGACGTGCCAACGCATCGGTGAGGTAGGCGGCAAACAGCGGCCAACCGGCTTCCTGACCATACATGGCTTGATAGCGCAGCCAGAGATCGTGCACGTAATCTTCACGGATCTGCTCGGCTCGCTGTTCCTGCGGTACATCCACCACCACCAGCGGCGCCTGACTCATGGCCTCATGGAGAGAGAGCGGGAGGCAGCAGCGACCGATGAGGCGGCTCTCGTCCTCCACCACAAAGGCGTGTTCGCCCCGATGGCGGCGCTTGAGCAGCTCGATGGCCATGTTGTTTTCAAAGTTGATGTTGCTGGGCTGGCCGCCGGGCAGTTGACCGAAGGAGGAGCCCCTGTGATGGGCGTGTCCTTCGAGATCGAGCGCCTGGGCCACATGGTCCAGCATATGGGTCTTGCCGGAACCGGTCATGCCGGTCAACACCGTCCAGTGGCACTCGGCAGAGGCCTTGTCCTGGGTGTCGATCAAAAAGCGACGCAGCTCCTTGTAGCCACCGGCGACGCGGGGGCGAGTGACCCCTGCTTCATGCAGCCACAGTTGTACGGTTTGTGAGCGCAGGCCGCCGCGAAAGCAGTAGAGCAGGGCATCGGGCTGCTGGCGCAACTGCGCCAGCCAGCCTTCGATGCGCTCGGCGCGTACTGCTCCCCCCACCAGCTTGTGTCCAAGCTCAATGGCGGCGGCCTGACCCTGCTTCTTGAAGCAGGTCCCCACCTGGGCGCGCTCATCGTCTGTCATCAAGGGCAGATTGGTCGAGCAGGGGAAGGCCCCCTCCTTGAACTCGATGGGGGCGCGCACATCAATCAACGGCACATCGCCTAAAAAAATCCGGGCGTAGTCCGTGGCCAGTGGCAATTCACTCATTGGACAATCTCGATAAAGCGGGCGCCCTCAAGGGGCTTGATCTGGCCGATGGGCGAGAGTTCTAGCCCAGCTTCGCGCGCGATGGCGAGCAACTCGGCTTCGCTCTCTTTACCCACGGCGACCAGCAGGCCGCCACTGGTTTGTGGATCGCACATGATGTTGCGGGTGCGATCGTCCATGGCATCCAGCTTGTGGCCGTAGGAGTCGTGGTTGCGCAGGGTGCCGCCCGGTACGCAGCCCTCGGCGAGGTAGTAATCCACCTCGTCCAGCAGTGGCAGCGCCTTGAAGTCGAGGCGGGCACTGACGCCAGATCCTTCACACATCTCCAGCAGATGACCGGCGAGACCAAAGCCGGTGACGTCGGTCATGGCGTGCACACCCGGCAGCTCGGCAAAACGCTGACCGATCTTGTTGAGGGTGCACATGGCGTTGGGGGCCAGTTGCTCATGTTCGGGCTTGAGCTTGCTCTTCTTCTGGGCGGTGGTGAGGATGCCGATACCGATAGGCTTGGTCAGATAGAGGGTGTCACCCACCTTGGCGGTGTCGTTCTGCTTGATGGCATCCAGCGGTACGATACCGGTGACCGCGAGGCCGAAGATGGGCTCGGGGGCATCGATGCTGTGACCACCGGCCAGCGAAATCCCCGCCTCATGGCACACCTGACGGCCGCCGTCGATCACCTGCTGGGCCACTTCGGCGGGCAGGGTATTGATGGGCCAGCCGAGGATGGCGATGGCAACGATAGGCTTGCCGCCCATGGCGTAGATGTCGCTGATGGCGTTGGTGGCGGCGATGCGGCCAAAGGTGAAGGGGTCATCGACGATGGGCATGAAGAAGTCGGTGGTGGAGACAATGCCCTGACCGTTGCCGATATCGACCACGGCCGCGTCATCCTTGCTGCTGTTGCCAACGATCAGGGTCGGGTCGTTGAAGCCCGGGATCTGGCTCTTGAGGATGGTGTCGAGTACCTTGGGAGAGATTTTGCAGCCGCAGCCAGCGCCGTGGCTGTATTGGGTCAGACGAATGGAAGACATACTTACCCCTTATGCAGAGGCTCTGTGGAGCCGTCTTGGTCAATGGGCGGCCTTGTAGATTGGAAGACAAGAAGCCGCAAATATGGGTGGCCTCGGTGCCAGCAGGGGCAGCGATGACTGGCAGTTATGGAGGACCGCCAGGCCGGACGGGGAACAAGAGGGCGACAAGGTGCGCCAGCGCAGCCCCGCCAAGGGCCACAGGACGGAGCATTATGCCACATCTGCCCCTTGGGGTTCGAACAGGAATTCACATAAACAGCAGGGAATTGCCCGCACTTGCTTGTCATCGGGCTGGAACCGCCGCGCACTGCTTGATTGCAGTACAGATGCAGCCAAGAGAACGTCAATTGAGAGCAATATCGCACGCAACCACTGCGCCATCAGGAGGAGAACTTAGTGACCACCACGTTTTTGGTTAACCACCCCATTACCACGGCGCAGTTTGCGGCGCTGTTGGCGCAGACCTCGCTGGGGGCGAGACGTCCGCTGGACCATCCGGCCACCCTGCAGGGCATGCTGGATAACGCCAATCTGCTGATCACCGCCTGGCAGGGTGAGACCCTGGTCGGGGTGGCCCGCTCGGTGACCGATTTTCATTTTTGTTGCTACCTCTCGGATCTGGCGGTGGCCGAGTCAGTGCAGGGGCAGGGGATTGGCAAAGCGCTTATTCGCGAGACGTTTTTGCAATTGCAGCCGGGTTGCAAGCTGATCCTGCTGGCTGCGCCGCAGGCGGTGGCGTACTACCCCAAGCTCGGATTTAGCCAGCACCCGAGTGCCTGGGTAATGAGCAGTCTGGATGAACTGGTGCTGGATGAGTTGACATAAAACCCGTCAACTCATCCAGACAGGGTGGGGTTAACTTATCCGGCTTGCTCCAGCGCCGGTTGCCGCGCCTTGCCCCAGCGGCGCAGGCGCCGTTGCAGTGGCCGCTCCAGCAGGTGGTAGCTCAATGCCGAGAGGCCGATCAGCACCGCCAGCATCAGCAAGGTTGCCACTACCCCCAGCAGCGGGTTGGTCTGGCCATACCACCACTCGGTGAGCCCAGGCGCCAGATAGTGGATGAGCTCGCAGCCGGTGAGCAGTACCAGCGCATGGAGCAGGTAGATGGAGTAGGAGAGATCTCCCAGCCAGTTGGTGAAGCGGTTATCCAGCAAGCGCAGCAGCGGGCTCTGGCGTTCTCCTTGCGCAGCTGAAATCCAGATCAGCAACACGTAGGAGCCGATCAGCAGCAGGGTCAGCTGCGGTGTCATGGCGAACTGCATCAGCGCGAAGGGCAGCACAAAGGCGACCAGCAGCGGCAGATCATGCTTCATCATGGGCAAGCCTTTAGCGGCCTTGACCCTCGGCAGCAGCCAGAGGCCGAGCACAAATTCACTTACCCCGCGTCCCACCGCCAGCGCGCCGCTGGTGACATCCAGCGTGCCGCGACTGTGCACGATAAAGGCCAGCATGGTCAGTGCCAGCAGGGGGGCAAGATGGCTCCAGCGACTGCGGGTCACTGCCAACGGAATAAGCAGCGGGAATAGCAGGTAGCTGATCCACTCTACGCTGAGGGACCAGGCGGCGAAGTTCCAGGTCAGCCCATGATCGGTCACCACCTGCAGCAGCAGGAAGGCGCTGGGCAGCGCTTCGGCCGGGGTGAAGGGTGAACCGAAGGGCGGCATCCCTTCCCACTCCCACATCTTGAACAAGGGGCCGGCGTAGAAGCCCACCCCGTGCTGCGCCTTGTAAAGTTCCCAGCCAACCAGCAGCAGCAGGGTCACCAGATAGAGTGGGTAGACGCGGCTCAGCCGCAGCCAGAGAAAGCGGCCATAGCCCACGGTGCGGGGCGTGCGGGTGAAGGCCTCCCCATAGACATGGGCCAGCACCACGCCGCTCAAAATAAAGAACAGATCGACCCAGAGGTAGCCATTCTCGATGAGTTGGGTGTGGCCTGCGATCGACTCCATCCACTGGGGAAAGAGCAGCAAGCGGGCATGGAACAGCACCACCATCAGGGCAGCGATGCCCCGCAGCGGCGTTAACAGCGGCAATGATTGATTCATAAAGGGATCCCTTGTGATGTTCAGCTTGGCCTGACATCGATTTTTGTTGTTGGGCCGCCCATCAATCCTGACGGTGCGGCTGCCCTGGCTCGGCTGCCGCAGGCGGGATCACACTACGGGAAAGAGAGTCATACGGGTGTGATTTAAATCATAAATGCGCAGTTATTGTGCAAAAAAATTTAAACAGATAAAGACGTGGGACGCAGGCTCGGAAAGAGGAGGAGAGGGAACACGAATAAAGCAGAGAGGTTGGTTATCGGGGCGAGCGTCAGGCTCAGGTTTATACGGCGCAATGCAAAACAATCAGGCCCGTAAGGGGCCTGATTGATCACAAGGGAAGATGACGGCCGATCAGCGGGCGCGTACCACCAGACCCTTGAGGTAGAAGCCTTCCGGATAGGCGGTACCGATGGGGTGATCGGAGGCCTGGGAGAGCAGCTCCAGGATCTGGGCATCGCGACCGGCATCGAGCGCCGCATCGGCAACGATCTTCTGGAACAGGCTCTGCTCCATCAGACCGGAGCAGGAGTAGGTCAGCAGCACGCCACCCGGCGCCAACAGCTGGAACGCCAGCATGTTGATGTCCTTGTAGCCGCGGCAGGCACCCAGCAGTTGGGCCTTGCTCTCGGCGAACTTGGGCGGATCCAGTACGATGACGTCGAACTTCTCGCCCTTCTCGCGGTATTCACGCAGCAGCTTGAACACGTCGTGACGGATAAACTGGGTATTGCTGGTATCCAGCCCGTTCAGCTCGGCATTCTGGCGGGCGATATCCAGCGCATTCTGGGAGAGATCGACGTTGACCAGCTCTTTGGCACCGCCCTTGAGGGCATAAACGCCAAAACCACCGGTATAGCTGAAGCAGTTGAGCACCCGCTTGCCTTCGGTGTATTTGGCGGCCGCCTGACGGTTGTCCCGCTGATCCAGATAGAAACCGGTCTTGTGGCCATTGCGGATATCCACCAGGATCTTCACGCCGTTCTCTTCGATCACCACCGGCTCGTTCGGCGTCTCGCCATAGATGACGCCGGTGCGCTCTTTCAGCCCTTCCTTCTTGCGTACTGCCACGTCGGAGCGCTCATAGATGCTGCACTCGGGGTAGAGGGTACGCAGCGCTTGCGTTATCAGCTCGCGCTGGAACTCGGCACCGGCAGAGAGGATCTGGCATACCAGAAAATCGGCATAACGGTCGATGGTCAGACCCGGCAGACCATCGGATTCAGCGGCGCACAGGCGGTAGCCGGTGAGACCCTGACGCTTGATCAGCGGATCGCGAGACTCCTGGGCATATTTGAGGCGACGGATAAAGAAGTCGAGATCGATGGTCTCCTCTTTATCGAAGGTCCAGACCCGCGAACGGATCTGGGAGCTGCCTGACCAGGCACCACGGGCGAGCCACTTGCCATCGTTGGCATAGATCTCGACGGTGTCGCCGTCAACGGGGTTGCCTTCAACCCGCTCAATCCCCTTGGAGAAGATCCAGGGGTGACGGCGCAGCAGGGATTTTTCGCGGCCTTTGACGAGATAGATGAAAACGCTCATGGGTGTTTGCCGATGGTAGAAAGAAAAGGGGCCACATTCTATGTGGCCCGCAGGTAAAACTCAAACAACCCGGTGTAATGAAGCGGATTGCGCTGATCTGGCTCCGCGAATGGTCAGATCTTAATCCCCTTGAGTGCCTGGGTCAGCTCGGTGGCGGTGGCTTTCAGTCCCTGAGTACCGGCTACCGAGGCGCTGGCAGACTCTTCCACCTGCGCCGCTTCATGGCGTACCTGATCGAGATTGTGGGTGATCTCGGCGGCGACCGAGCTCTGCTCCTCGCTCGAGGTAGCGATCTGGGTGCTCATCTCCAGCACCGCATCGCTGTGGTTGCTCAGTTTTTCGATATCCAGCCCCACCTCGCTGATGAGCTGCTGGCTACTGGCGGCGCGGCCAACTGTCTTCTCCATGATCTCGTTGAGGGCGCCGGTACCGGTCTGCAGCTCCTCGATCATCTGCTGGATCTCCACCGTCGCCTGCTGGGTACGGCTGGCGAGGGTGCGCACCTCGTCGGCCACCACCGCAAAGCCGCGACCCTGCTCACCGGCACGGGCCGCTTCGATGGCGGCGTTGAGGGCCAGCAGGTTGGTTTGCTGGGAGATGGCGTTGATAACGTTGACCACTTCGTTGATCCGGTTGGCGTTGTGGGTGAGCCGCTCGACCGCGCCGGAGGCGTTGCCAATCTCGTCGGCCAGGGTGCGGATCGCCTCGATGGTACGGGCTACCCGGTTTGCGCCATTGGCCGCCTCTTCACTCGACTGGCGGGTCTGCTGCAGGGTGTCGTTGGCATTGCGCGCCACTTCGCGGATCGCCGCCGACATCTGCTCCATGGCGGTAGCCAGTGAATCCATGTGCTGGCGCTGGGAGCGCGCCATGCTCTCGCCTTCGCTGGCATGGTCACGAAACTCGTCGGCGGCCATGGTCAGCGCTTCGGCAGACTCCTCCACCAGTTTGACGATCTGGTGCTGGCGGTCGGTAAAGCGGTCGATGCTGCCCGCCAGGGTGGAGAACTCGTCGCGCACCGGGAAGAAGTTGAGCCGGAAAGTGAGATCCCCGTCCGCCACGGTTTGCAGCGCCTTGTTGGTGGAGTAGAGCGCACCGGAGACAAAGGTCATCATGTAGTGGATCACCAGCGCCATCAGGGTGGCCAGTGCGGCGATCAGGGTTAGGGTCGAGCCTTGGCCGTCCCACATGGAGAGGTTGCCGGTATCGAGATCGCCGGTGACGTAGCCCGCCTGACCCGCTGGCGCGGTAAACAGGTAGTGAGCCCCTTGCTGCTGCAACCCGCTGCTGCCTTGCGTGGTCAGACGCAGATCGGCAGGTAACACCAAGGTGGGCTGCTGGCTGATCAACTGCGCCGTGGTCTCGACCCGTTGCTGCAACTGCGCTACCCGCAGGGAGATCTCCTGCTGATGGCTGGCTGCTAGCATGTACCAGCTGAGAAAGGCGATGATGAAGAGCGGTAACCAGAACGCGATATGGAATTTTTCACTGATGGTGAGGTGAATGAGATAGCGGTCAACCCACCGGAATTTAACTTCTTTCATAATGGAGCTGCATCCTGCAGAAGATAGAGTGTCGGGCACATTATCGTCGCGGGAAATTTTTTCTTAAGTGGAAGGTGCGAGAAATGGGAGAGCAATCGTTTGTCATTCGGGTGTGGGGGCAGGTGCAGGGGGTGGGATTTCGTTATTTCACCCGTGAGCGGGCGCTGCAACTGGGTTTGCGGGGCCATGCCTACAATCTCGAAGATGGCTCGGTGGAGATCCTGATCAGCGGCCCCGCGCAGGGGGTGCAGATGATGCTGGGGTGGCTGGAGCATGGCCCGCGCACCGCCAGAGTGACCCGGATGGAGTATGAAGAGGCGCTGCCGCCCACCGGTCAGGGCTTTCACACCAACTGAAGCGGCAGGGGCGAGATGGACGCTGACAAGGAATGTCTGTTGCTGACTCAGGCAAAAGTCTGGGTCGCCCGCTATCAGGAGGCGGCGCGGGCGGTGCGTGAAGAGGCCAGCGAACCGACCGTTCATGGCTACCGTATCGCGGCGCGCCGCCTGCTGGCGCTGCTCGCCCTGTGGCGGCCACTCATCTATCACCCCGAACTGGAGCGGTATCTGCTGCGCTCGGTCGGGCGGCTCTCGGCCTTGCGCGATGCGCAGGTCTACACCGAGCGTTTTGGCAAGCCGCCCGCCAGCACTGTTGATACCCACAAATCGACCTGCCGCGTGCCCCTGTTGTCGCGGCGACTGGCCCGCTGGCTCGTGGCGGTGGCGCAGGTGCCGGATTCGTGGGCACTGGTGCCGCTCTATCAGCAACATCTGGCCCTGCGGCTTGATGAGGCGCAGTGCGCCCTCGATGAACATCCTCTCTCTACCAGGAAATCGGCCCACTCCCGTCGTCAACAGTTGCGCCGCTGGCATCGGCTGCGCCTCGAGATCAAGCAGGTCCGTTATGGCGTTGAGCTGCTGCAGGCGCTGGGGGGAGGGGATCCGGGCTGGTTGGCCACCCTGACGCATTGGCAGGAGCGACTCGGCCAGTTGCAGGATTGGCGTCAATGGCGGCGGGCATTGAGAGCAGAGCAGGGACGCCCCCACAAGCAGACGAAACTGCAGCAGCAGTTGAAGGGGAAGGTCACCGCCCGTTTGCGTCTACTGGAGTGCCAGCAGGCGGAGCTGGTGGCGCTCAAACTGGAGATGCTGGCAGGCTCACAACAGGGATAAGATGCCCAGTCGGGTGGTCAGGTATTTAGGACAAAATGTATCGCCCGCCAAGGCCAGCGGTGGATAGCCCCGAGGTCGCAATCTGAGGCAGCCATTCGCGACCAGCATCTACAAATACAATCCAAGCCAAAGATGTGAGACAAAAAAAGAGAGGCCGTTTGGCCTCTCTTCTCTATTTGGTTATGTATGTCGCAGCGATACGCTTACTTGACGCGCATGCCAGGCTGGGCGCCTTCCTGCGGCTCCAGGATCCAGAGATCCTTGCCGCCCGGGCCTGCGGCCAGCACCATGCCTTCGGACATGCCGAAACGCATCTTGCGCGGCGCCAGGTTGGCCACCATCACGGTCAGCTTGCCTTCCAGATCTTCCGGGTTGTAGGCGGACTTGATACCGGCAAACACCTGACGGGTCTCGCCGCCGATATCCAGTTGCAGCTTGAGCAGCTTCTCGGCTTCCGGTACCGCTTCGGCCTTCTTGATCAGCGCGACGCGCAGGTCAATCTTGGCAAAGTCGTCATAGCTGATGGTCTCGCTGATGGGATCGTCTGCCAGCGGGCCGGTCACTTTCGGTGCCTGCTCTTTGGCCAGATCTTCCTTGGAGGCTTCCACCATGGCTTCTACCTTGGCGGGCTCGATGCGGGAGAACAGCGCCTTGAACGGGGTCAGCTGATGGTTGGTTAGCGGCAGGGCCACGCCATCCCAGGAGAGGGTTTCACCCAGGAAGGCTTCGGCGCGCTCGGCGAGCAGCGGCATCACCGGCTTGAGGTAAGCCATCAGCACGCGGAACAGGTTGATACCGACGGAGCAAACTTCCTGCAACTGGGTGTCAGCCCCTTCCTGTTTGGCAATCACCCAGGGGGCCTTGTCATCCACGTAGCGGTTGGCTTTGTCGGCCAGCGCCATGATTTCGCGGATGGCGCGGCTGAATTCGCGTGCCTCATAGGCCTCGGCGATGGTGGTGCGGGCGTTGGCGAATTCGGCGTAGAGCTCTGGCTCGGCGCAGCTGGCCGCCAGCTTGCCGTCGAAACGCTTGGCGATAAAGCCGGCGTTGCGGGAGGCGAGGTTGACCAGCTTGTTGACCACGTCGGCGTTGACGCGAGCCACGAAGTCATCGAGGTTCAGGTCCAGATCGTCGATGCGGCTGTTGAGCTTGGCAGCGTAGTAGTAGCGCAGGCACTCCGGATCCAGGTGGTTCAGGTAGGTGGATGCCTTGATGAAGGTGCCCTT
Organism: Aeromonas sp. QDB11; assembly: GCF_027705265.1. NCBI lineage: Bacteria > Pseudomonadati > Pseudomonadota > Gammaproteobacteria > Aeromonadales > Aeromonadaceae > Aeromonas > Aeromonas sp. QDB11. The sequence goes on from NZ_JAPDBM010000014.1 coordinate 26,564, forward strand.
GGATTTGGACATCTTGGCGCCGTTGACGGTCACATAGCCGTGCACGTTGACCTTGGTTGGCTTGCGGAAGTTGGCACCTTCCAGCATGGATGGCCAGAACAGGCAGTGGAAGTAGGCGATATCTTTACCGATGAAGTGGTACAGCTCGGCGCTGGAGTCTTTGCTCCAGTAGCTGTCAAAGTCGATGTCACCGCGCTTGTTGCACAGGTTCTTGAAGGAGGCCATATAGCCGATGGGGGCATCGAGCCAGACGTAGAAGAACTTGCCCGGCGCGCCCGGGATTTCGAAACCGAAGTAGGGGGCGTCACGGGTGATGTCCCACTGCTGCAGGCCGCTCTCGAACCACTCCTGCATCTTGTTGGCCATCTCTTCCTGAATGGCGCCGGAGCCGCGCACCCACTCAGAGAGCCATTTTTCAAATTGCGGCAGGTCGAAGAAGAAGTGCTCGGAATCCTTCATCACCGGAGTGGCACCGGAGACGGCAGATTTCGGATCAATCAGCTCGGTCGGGCTGTAGGTGGCGCCGCAGCTGTCGCAGTTGTCACCGTACTGATCCGGGGATTTGCACTTGGGGCAGGTGCCCTTGACGAAACGGTCCGGCAGGAACATGGACTTTTCCGGATCGAACAGCTGGGTAATGGTGCGGCCCTTGATAAAGCCACCGTCTTTCAGACGACCGTAGATCAGTTCCGCCAGCTCGCGGTTTTCGTCGCTGTGGGTGGAGTGATAGTTGTCAAAGCTGATGTTGAAACCGGCGAAGTCGGTCTGGTGCTCCTTGGAGACGGCCGCAATCATCTCTTCCGGGGTGATCCCCATCTGTTGCGCTTTGAGCATGATCGGGGTGCCGTGGGCATCATCGGCACAGATGAAGTGCACCTGATGACCGCGCATTCGCTGATAACGAACCCAGATATCGGCCTGGATGTGTTCCAGCATGTGGCCAAGATGGATGGAGCCATTGGCATAGGGGAGGGCGCAGGTTACCAGCATTTTACGAGGATCAGTTGCCATATTACGTTCTTGATGTGCTTGTTGGGATGATAGAGTGCCGTGCATGTTACCCGAATTGGGGGTAGCCTGCCTAGGGTTGTGGCTGTGCCGACCTTGGCAGAACCTGTCGTGACGATGGCAGGCAAGCCACTGATTTGTGTGCGGTAACCGTTCACCTCAAGATAAAGACAAGATAATGAGGAGTTAATGGTGATTGATTCAGTAAAACAGATCCTCGCCGAATTTAAGCCAGCAAGCTGGCACAAGGATCTGGTGGATGCCGGATTCGTTCGCGAGATCATCAATCAGGGTCAGGGGCTTACTATCCGGCTGGTATTGCCGTTTGCCGGTCTCTCGCTACTCGATCAGCTCAAAGAGAACTACGATGCCAGGCTGCGCAGCGCCACCGGCGCCGCCCGTATCGACTGGGCACTGGAGATTGACGTCGCCAGCATGCCACGGGCGCAAGGGCTCAATGCTGTGCAGGGCATTCGCAACATCATCGTGGTTGCCTCTGGCAAGGGGGGGGTGGGCAAGTCCACCACCGCGGTCAATCTGGCGCTGGCCCTGCAAAAAGAGGGGGCGCGAGTCGCCATTCTCGATGCCGATATCTATGGCCCCTCCATTCCCACCATGATGGGCACCCTCAAGGAGCGCCCGGTCAGTCATGACGGCAAGCTGATGGAGCCGGTGATGGCCTGCGGCCTCAAGAGCAACAGCATCGGCTATCTGGTCTCCGAGCAGGATGCCACCATCTGGCGTGGCCCGATGGCGAGCAAGGCGCTGGCGCAGATCCTCCATGAAACCCGTTGGGGTGAAGTGGATTATCTGGTGGTGGACATGCCGCCGGGCACCGGCGACATCCAGCTCACCATGGCCCAGCAGGTGCCCACTTCGGCGGCAGTGATCGTCACAACCCCGCAAGATGTGGCGCTGGCCGATGCCCGCAAGGGGATCGCCATGTTCAACAAGGTCAATGTGCCGGTGCTCGGCATCATCGAGAACATGAGTTACCACGTCTGCAGCGCCTGCGGTCACCATGAACCGCTGTTTGGTACCGGTGGTGGCCAGAAGATGGCAGAGCAGTATCAAGTGGCGCTGCTTGGCCAGCTGCCGCTGCACATCGATATCCGCCAGCACATGGATGATGGCTGCCCGACGGTGTTCGGCGCACCGGAAGGGAGCCTGGCTCAGGCCTATTTGAAACTGGCGCGCAGGGTAGGGGCTGAACTCTTTTTCAGCGCAAAACCGATTGCGACCCCCCTCTATGCCATGGCACTGGATGAATAATCGGCTATCGGTCACTTGAAAGGGAATTGAGGGTGGGCATGACCCACCCTTTTTTATATAATGGATCGGTTTAAACCATCCCCACTGCTCTTCTCTTTTAGGTATTTGTCATGTCTGATACTCAACATTCGTGTGTGATCATCGGTATTGCGGGCGCATCTGCGTCTGGCAAAAGTCTTATCGCCCAGACCATTTATGAAGAGCTGGTGGCCGAACTGGGCGCAGGTCAGATTGGTGTGATCACCGAAGATTGCTACTACCGTGATCAGACCCACCTGACCATGGAAGAACGGGTCAAGACCAACTATGACCACCCCAATGCGCTGGACCACGACCTGCTGGTACAGCACCTGAGCCAGCTGGTCAAAGGTGATGCTGTCGCCATTCCCCAGTACTCCTACACCGAACATACCCGGATGAGCGAAGTGACCCCGTTTGCGCCGCGCCGGGTGATCATTCTGGAAGGGATCCTGCTGCTGACCGACAGCCGTCTGCGCGATCTGATGGATGCCTCCATCTTCATGGATACCCCGCTCGACATCTGCCTGCTGCGCCGTCTGGTGCGTGACGTGCAGGAGCGTGGCCGTACCATGGACTCCGTGCTCAAGCAGTATCAGAAGACGGTGCGTCCGATGTTCCTGCAGTTTATCGAGCCGTCCAAACAGTATGCCGATGTGATCGTGCCCCGTGGGGGCAAGAACCGCATCGCCATCGACATGCTCAAGGCGCGTATTCGCCACATGTTGATTGGTTAAGATGAAACAAGCCGGGTGATGCCCGGCTTTTTTAAAAGCACAATTTGTCAGGAGAGTCGCCCAATGCGTCTGTGTGATACCGATATTGAACGCCATCTGGATGAAGGCAAGATCGTCATTGAGCCACGGCCCGGAGTAGAGCGGATCAGTGGTGTCAGTGTCGATGTGCTGCTGGGTAACGAGTTTCGGGTGTTTCGCGATCATACCGCTCCCTATATTGATCTGAGCGGTCCGAGCAGCGAGATGGCCGATGCCATCGATCGGGTGATGAGTGACGAAATCCACGTCCCCGATGGTGAAGCCTTCTATCTGCACCCGGGCCAGTTGGCACTGGCGGTGACCTATGAATCCGTCACTCTGCCTGCTGATATCGTCGGCTGGCTGGATGGCCGCTCGTCATTGGCGCGCCTGGGTCTGATGGTGCATGTGACCGCGCACCGCATCGATCCGGGCTGGTCCGGTCGCATCGTGCTGGAGTTCTACAACGGCGGCAAACTGCCGCTGGCGCTGCGCCCGAAGATGAAGATCGGTGCCTTGAACTTCGAGATGCTCTCCGGCGCCGCCGCCCGTCCGTACAACAAGCGGGAAAATGCCAAGTACAAGAGCCAGCAGGGCGCCGTTGCCAGCCGCATCAATCAGGACTGATAACAGGTCGTACTGCAACGATTCAAGGGAGCACAAGGTGCTCCCTTTTTGCATCTGGAATCAAACGGGTATGGGGTTTGAGGTGCTGGTCGGATGAGATTGGCAGGGAAGGGGTGTTTTATCACCATTTTTGCCCTTTTTTCTGTCATAAAAACGTCATAAAAATGAAATTATTGGCTTAAATATCAGCTATTTTTGCCCTTTCGCGCAATCATTGATGGCTTTAATTAATCAATGGCAAGCCGCATACAGACTGGCTCTAGGATATTTTTTACCAAAAAGCTCTTTTTTTTTATGGCTGAAATATTTCAATGGTGGCTATGGTGTTGGCCGCCATCTGGCATAATCCGCCGCAACTCATAAACAGGCTTTTTTTTATGTTTGAAATGTTTAGTGGTTTGGGTTTGTGGTGGTCAATCGGTTTGGTATTGGCCGTTTTTTTTGTGCTTGCCTATGAATTTATCAACGGCTTTCACGATACCGCCAACGCGGTAGCAACGGTTATCTATACCAAGGCGATGCCGGCTCACCTGGCGGTGGTCGCATCGGGGATCTTCAACTTTTTCGGCGTCATGTTCGGCGGTTTGGGTGTGGCCTATGCCATTGTCCATCTGCTGCCCATCGACCTGCTGCTTGGGATGGATTCCACCCAAGGGTTGATCATGGTCTTCTCCTTGCTGTTTTCCGCCATCGTGTGGAACCTGGGTACCTGGTTCTTCGGGATCCCGGCCTCCAGTTCACATACCTTGATCGGTTCCATTCTGGGGGTAGGCGGCGCCTATGCCTGGATCACCCATAAACCGGTGACCGAGGGGATCAACGTGGGCAAAGCGATCGACATCATGCTTTCCCTCATTATCTCTCCCACCATCGGTTTCATCATCGCGGCGCTGCTGCTGCTGGCGATGAAGCGGATCTGGACCAGCAACAAGATCCACAAAACGCCGGAAGAGCGTCAGCTGGTGGATGGCAAGAAACACCCGCCGTTTTGGGCACGTTTGACCCTGGTGGCTTCTGCCATGGGCGTCAGCTTCGTGCACGGCTCCAACGATGGCCAGAAGGGCATCGGTCTGGTGATGCTGGTGCTGATCTGCATGGCGCCCGCCTATTTCGCGCTGGACATGAGCAGCCGCTCCTATGATCTGGACCGGACCCAGGATGCCAACCAGCGCATCATGGAGATCTACCAGCGCAACCAGTCAGCTCTCTCTGGCGTTATCAACTTCTCTGCACCGGTAACGGCTCAGGAAGAGCTGATGACCCACTGCTCCGCCGATGGCGTGCTGCAGGCGATGGCTACCCTGGATGCCCGTCTGGCTGCCGTGCGTACTTATGATCAGATGAGCCTGACTGATCGCCGTGAAGTGCGTCGTCTGCTGCTCTGTATCGATGACACTGCCCGCAAGGCTGCCAAGCTGCCGCTGCCTGCCAAGGAGCTGACCGATCTGGCCAAATGGCGCAAGGATCTGACCGCGACTGCTGAATACGCACCGACCTGGGTGATCGTCTCCATCGCACTGGCGCTGGGTTGCGGCACCATGGTGGGCTGGCGTCGTATCGTCCATACCGTGGGCGAGAAGATCGGTACCACCGGTATGACTTACAGTCAGGGCATCGCGGCTCAGATCACGGCTGCAACTTCCATCGGGGTTGCCAGTCTGACCGGTATGCCGGTGTCCACCACCCACATCCTCTCTTCTGCGGTGGCGGGTACCATGATTGCCAACAAATCCGGCCTGCAGAGCCAGACCATCAAGACCATCCTGATGGCCTGGGTGCTGACCCTGCCGCTGACCATGCTGCTCTCCGGCGGCCTGTTCATCGTCAGCCATCATCTGTTTGGTGGATAACATCGTTACTTTTTTTTAAAGGGCCTGCGGGCCCTTTTTTCATATCTGCGATTGAATCACCTCTGGTTTTCTAGACACTCTTTTGCTGAAAAATAAACAGCCTTTCAATATCTACCGACGGCTGTAGTGGTCAACTAAATTCGGACACTTGGTTAGGCCTAGTATCGACTTTTGCTGGCGGCATCCCGTCATTGTGGCGATGTGGACGCTGCCAGTTGTAGTAATCCATCAGGTAATAACTGATATCCCGCATTGCTTCCCACAGACCAATGTATCCCGTTGCCGGAGCTACTCTGACTTCAGGCTTCTGAACAACCGCTCCATCGGGGCGTTATCCCAACAGTTACCACGGCGACTCAGATAGCGCCACAGTCGTTGCCGAAATGCCCGACTGCCGTATTGGCTACCCTACTCGGAGTGAAACAGCACGCCTGATAGGCCATCTCCAGTGCTTTGATTGCCAACTCTGCATCAGGTTTGTCAGACATCGCCCAGCCGGCGACCCGCCAGGTATGACCGGCGCAACTCGCTGCGTTGCTGTATCCGCTCACGGTTAATCGTCCGCTTGCGAGCCAGATAGTCGTAAAAACAGGATGTTGGAACACCGAAAGCACAGCAGACCAGGGTGATGGGAGCTTGCTCTCTTAATTGGTCTGGTGGCGACTGTACCACCTAAAATGGTGTCCGGGATGATTAGACCAAACAGCAACCACCACCAAGTCTGCCGTCATGCGTGGTTTCATTGAATTCAATCTTTAAAACGGTCATCCGAATGATTGCTGTATGCCAACAAGCAAGAATCTGCGCTAACAATATCAATTGGCATGATACTGAACATGAGCGCTTTGAATGGGCTCTCTCAGAAATATCCAAGGCGCAAGCACGAGAGGGGGCTGGGAATAGCGAAAAACAAATAACAGAGGGAGGGCGTGAGTCTCGCAGAGGGTTGCGCTGTGTCAATGAGAGTGCAACAGGGAAGAGAGAAATAAAAAAGCCACACCGATTGGTGTGGCTTTGATTAACGGGCTAACCCGGATCGGTTACGGACGACCGGCAGGGCTGGTAGCCACGTTGACGGCAGCTGTGCTACCACCATGGCGACCGGATGTGCTCACCTCGTTGCGTACCAGCGGCGGGTGGTTAACCGGCTCACGAGCAGGCAGGGCAGGGGCTTCGGCAGGCGTTGCCATCGGCGCTGATGCCTTGCGAGCACGAGCCAGCAAGCCAGCACCGTGTACTACCTGTTTGGTGACAACCGGCGCCTCTTCCACCACTACCGTAGCCACGGCAGCCGGGGTTTCGATGACAGCAGCAGGAGCTGGTGTTTCAACAACAGCGGCGACAGGTGTGGCTTCCACAACAGGGGCTGTTACGGCCGGGGCTTCTTCAACAACCGGAGCCGTTTCAACAACGTGTGCAATTTCAACTACGGTGGCGGTGACCACTTCGGCAACCGGCGCAGTGACAACGGCTACTTCTGGCTCTGCGGCAACGACAACCTCAGCGACAGCTTCGACAACCGGGCTGGTAGCAACATCGGCTTGAGTTGCTGCAACCAGGGCAGTGGCCTGCTCGGCAGCTTCTTCGGCAATGGCTTCAGCAACGACGTGCTCGGTCAGCGCGGAAGAGGCCTGCAGGGCGGCAGCAATGGCTTCCGCGCTCGGGATGGTGACCACGGGTACTACCGGCTCTTCGGCTTTTACCTTGGCAGCATCAGCCTGGGCAGCGGTAGTGAGCTGGCTCTCTGTTGCTGGTTGCTCTTCATCACGCTGGCTGCGGGCATCTTCGTTGATGCGCTTGCGACGCTGGCCTTCGATACGCTGGGTACGCGGAGTGCGACGTGAACGGCGTTGCCCTTCACTCTGCTCTTCCTGCTCGTTACCCACTGCATCGATTACCTCAGCTTGCACTGCTGCATCGTCAACCGGCAGGGCAGGGGTGTCAGCAGCGGCGACATCGACGCGGATCTGCTTGCGCAGTTGGCGACGTTCACGGCGCTCGGCCACTTTCTGCTCTTTCTCCTGACGCGGCTCGATGGCGACTGCATCAACGGCTTCTACCGCTTCAACAACGACCTCGGCGCGCGGCTCACGGGGAGCACGCGGTTCACGGGCTGGACGTGGCGCACGCTCTTGACGAGGTTCGCGAGGCTCGCGCTCCTGACGAGGTTCACGTTCCATGCGCTGTTCGCTGCGCACTTCACCACGGGTCTCGCTACGGGCTTCACGTTCCTGACGGGGCTCACGCTCTTTGCGGGGACGGCGATTGCGGTTTTCACCGGCTTCGCGGTTGCCACCTTCACGCTTCTCGCCAGCTTCCGCATTGTTGCGGTTGTTGCGATTGTCGTCACGACGGGGACGCTGGCCACGGGCGCGGGTCTCATCACGCTGGTGACGATGACCTTCATCCTTGCGAGCTTCCCGCGCTGCCGGTTTCTCGGCGGGCGCTTTCACTTCGGCAGGTGCGCTATCACTGCTGAACAGACCGCTAATGCCTTTGATCAGCTTGCTGAAGAAACCGGCTTCGGCAGGGGCTGCAGCAACGGGCGCCACCGGCTGTTGCGGGGCAACAGGGGCCGGTTGTACCGGTTGGGCAAAGCCTTGCAACAGCGGTTGCTCACGCTCGATCACCTGGGCCTGTTTCGGCTGGTAGGTCGGCTTGGCAATTTCGGTTTTCAGCTCGTAGCTGGCCGCTTCCGGGATCTCGTTCTGACGAATGCGAGTCACTTCGTAGTGCGGGGTTTCCAGATGCTGGTTCGGAATGATGTAAACACGGACATCATTGCGCTGTTCCAGACTGGCGATGGCGGCACGCTTCTCGTTAAGCAGATAGGCGGCAACATCCACAGGCACCTGGCCGTGAACCTGCTCGGTGTTGTCCTTCATGGCCTCTTCTTCGATGAGACGCAGGATGGACAGGGCGAGAGATTCGTTGTCACGGATAACCCCTTGACCCTGGCAACGGGGGCAGATATGGCTGCTGGACTCGTTGAGGGAGGGACGCAGACGTTGGCGAGACATCTCCAGCAGACCGAAACGGGAGATCCGGCCCAGCTGAATGCGGGCCCGGTCCTGATGCACCGCTTCACGCAGACGGTTTTCCACTTCGCGCTGATGGCGAACCGGGGTCATGTCGATGAAGTCGATAACGATCAGGCCGCCCAAGTCGCGCAGACGCAATTGACGGGCAATTTCGTCGGCCGCTTCCAGGTTGGTTTGCAGCGCAGTCTCTTCGATATCGCCGCCCTTGGTGGCGCGGGAGGAGTTGATATCGATGGAGGTCAGGGCTTCGGTCGGATCGATAACGATGCTGCCACCGGAGGGGAGGCGCACTTCACGCTGGAAGGCAGACTCGATTTGGCTCTCAATCTGGAAGTGGTTGAACAGGGCAACTTCACCCTTGTACAGCTTCACACGGTTGAGGAAATCGGGGCGAACCAGCTCGATATGGGCTCTGGCGCGTTCGAAAATCACCGGATCGTCGATCAGGATCTCGCCCACATCGCGACGCAGATAGTCACGGATAGCGCGCACGATCACGTTGCTTTCCTGGTGGATCAGCACGGGAGCGGTACGCTCTTGTGACGCCTTGTGGATGGAGTCCCAGTGGTTGAGCAGGACGTTCAGATCCCACTCCAGCTCTTCCGGAGACTTGCCCACACCGGCGGTACGCACGATCAGGCCCATGCCTTCCGGCACGGTCAATCCGCTCAGGGCTTCTTTCAGTTCGGTCCGCTCATCACCCTCGATACGGCGGGAGATACCACCGGCACGGGGGTTGTTGGGCATCAGCACCAGGTAGCTACCGGCCAGACTGATAAAAGTGGTGAGGGCTGCACCCTTGGTGCCACGCTCTTCCTTGTCGATCTGGACGATAACTTCCTGACCTTCGCGGACCACTTCTTTGATGTTGGGACGACCCTGATAGGAGTAACCGGAGGGGAAGTAATTGCGGGCGATCTCCTTCAACGGCAGGAAACCGTGGCGCTCGGCGCCGTAGTCAACAAAAGCAGCTTCAAGGCTGGGTTCTACGCGGGTGATCTTACCCTTGTAAATGTTCGCTTTCTTCTGCTCGTGTCCCGGACTTTCAATATCCAAATCGTAGAGCTGTTGTCCGTCAACCAGCGCTACGCGCAACTCCTCTTCTTGAGTTGCGTTGATAAGCATTCTTTTCATTGAGTTCTCATTATTGTGTCATTTTGATTTCCTCCATCTGGGGTCCTGCCGGCGCCGACCTCGGGTCTTCAGCATACTGGGGCAACCTCCCGGTTGGGGTATGCATGAGGCGCAAACTAAGGGCGCTCTGGTCATCACTTCTCGAGAAGGGATGAATAAGGATGCCGAAATGGAGACAAATAAACGGTAATGTTTGTGTTCTCCATGCGTTGTACCTCGCACCCGGGAACCGTCATGTTCTTGTATACACGGTGTTTCGGGATTGGGTGGCATACTTTTTGGCCACTTAGTACAAGGCTTGAACACAATGACAAAACCTTGTTTATTATCCCATTTAAACCTCTTTTATAGCAAGGCGCCATTTTTCAACAAACCATGCAGCCAAGGGGCGCTCGCAGTGTTAAAATCCGCGCCATGACACAGATACAACAACAAGTGCAGCTGCTCACCATCGAAGCTGAGCATGAAGGGCAGCGCATCGACAATTTTCTCAAGACTCAGCTAAAGGGCGTCCCCAAGAGCCTGATCTATCGCATCCTTCGCAAAGGCGAAGTGCGGGTAAACAAAAAGCGCATCAAACCGGAGTACAAACTCTGCGCGGGTGACGAGGTGCGGGTTCCTCCCGTACGTGTTGCCGAGAAGAATGAGTTGCCATCGGCCAACCTCGGGGTTATCCAGCGTCTGGAGAGTCAGATCCTGTTCGAAGACGATGCCATGATCGTGCTGAACAAGCCCTCCGGCATGGCCGTGCACGGTGGCAGCGGGCTGAGCTTTGGCGTCATCGAAGGGCTGCGCGCCCTGCGTCCGGAAGCCCGCTTCCTCGAACTGGTGCACCGACTCGACCGTGACACCTCCGGCGTGCTGCTGGTCGCCAAAAAGCGCAGCGCCCTGCGCAGCCTGCATGAGCAGCTGCGCGTCAAGACCATGCGCAAGCAGTATCTGGCGCTGGTGCGTGGCAAGTGGCAGGCTCACGTCAAGGTGGTCAACGCCCCGCTGCGCAAGAACGATCTGCAATCCGGTGAACGGGTAGTGCGGGTCAGTGCCGATGGCAAGCCCTCCGAAACCCGGTTCCGCATCGTGCGTCAATTTGCCGAAGCGACCCTGGTCGAGTGCAGCCCCATCACCGGCCGTACCCACCAGATCCGCGTGCATACCCTGCATGCCGGTCACCCGATCGCCTGTGACGATAAGTACGGTGAAGCGGCGTTTGACGAGAAAATGCGCAGCCAAGGACTGAAACGACTCTTTTTGCATGCCTGGAAGCTCAGCTTCACTCATCCGGCCGATGGTCGCGAGATGCAAGTAGAAGCCCCCCTTGCACCCGAGCTTGACGGTTTCCTGGAAAAGCTGGCGCACTAATGCAAGATATCCGGCTCGCCATTTTCGATTGGGACGGTACCCTGATGGATTCGGTGGGCCGGATTGTTGCTTGTGTGCAAGGAGCCGCCAGAGATTGTGAACTGGCGGTGCCTACGCCAGCCCGGATCCGGCAGATCATCGGATTGAGCCTCGATGTCGCCATGTCCCGTCTGTTCCCCTTATGCAGTGACAGTGGCGCTACCAGCGATGAGCGCCAGATTGCCGCACTCATCGATCGCTATCGTCATCACTATCTGCACGATGCTACCCCCAGCCCGCTGTTCGCCGGGGCAGGGAAGTTGCTGCATGACTGGCAGTCACAGGGGCTGCAACTGGCGGTCGCCACCGGCAAATCACGCCGAGGGCTGGATCGGGTATTGGATGAGACCGGACTGCGCCCGCTGTTTGCCACCAGTCGCGGCGCAGATGAGGCCAACTCCAAACCCGATCCGTTGATGCTTGAGCAGATCCTGGCCGAGCTGGGGCTGTCACCCCGGCAGGCGGTGATGATCGGTGACTCCGTGCACGATATGGCGATGGCCGAGGTGATCGCCATGCCGCGCATTGGCGTCACCTGGGGGGTAGATAGTCGTGATGCCCTCGGTCGTCACGGGCCTGTGGCGGTGGTGGACTCCATGGCGGCGCTCAGAGCGCTGTTGTGACCCTCTCCTTGCGAGCAACAGGGTGCTGATTGAAAAAAAATGAGCCCGGCCAATTGGCCGGGCTCATTGCTATGTTGCCTCTCCGGTTAACGCCCCATCTTCTTGAGGCGCGTCCTGTGGCACTCGCCACTCGCCACCCAGCGCCTTGTGCAGCAGTACCACTGTGGTGGCGCTATTGAGGCGGGCCTGTACCCGGGCATCCTGCAGGTTGTTGCTGACACGCTGGGCATTGAGCACGCTCAGGTGGTTTTCGAGCCCCGCCCGGTAGAGGCTGGTCGCCTTGTCGACGGCTATCTGAGCCTGATCGTCGGCCCGGGCGATCAACTGTTGATACTGCTGGCTGTTTGCATAGGCCCTCAACACCGTATCGACCTCGTTGAAGGCGCCATTCACCACCTGCTGGTAGGCGAGGGCCGACTCCCTGAACCCCGCTTGCTGCAGATCCACCATGGCGGCTCCCCGCCCACCATCGAACAGGTTCCAGCTTATGCCTGCGCCGAGGGACCAGCCCACTGAACCGGAGGAGAGCAGATCGTCGAGATCGCGGGCCGACACGCCGGGGGTACCGGTCAATACCAGTTTCGGATAGCGGTTGGCGATGGCAGCGCCCAGTTGCTGGTTGCGTGCCGCCATCTCCCGCTCGGCCAGCGCGATATCAAAGCGCCGGTTCAGCAGTTCAGAAGGCAACCCCACCGGGATCAGGCCAGACATCTGTGGCAACTCGCCCTCGCCGAGCCGGTTGCGGGTCTGCGTCGTGGTCTCTCCGAGCAGGATGGCCAGCCGGCCGAGATGGGCGGCGCGCGCACTGTCGAGCATCGGCAGCATGGCCTCTGTCGCGGCCTGGGCGGCGCGGGCATTGGCCAGATCCAGCTCGGAGCCATAGCCATGACGATGCAGCGACTGCACCAGCGTCAACACCTGTTGCTGCTCGGTGATGATCTGTCTGGTGATGGCGACGCGCTCCCCGGCGGCACGGTATTGCAGATAGTTGTTGATCACCTCGGCGGTCATCAGGGTAGTGAGATTGCGCTGCAGCAGTTCGGCTTGCTCTACCCGAATGCTGGCCGCCTGACTCAGGGCATCGATCCGGCCAAACAGATCTGCCTCCCAGCCGATGGTGGCACTGGCCAGATGGGTTTGGTTATCACGATCCAGAACACTGAGGCTGCTCCCCCCGAGTTGGGGCGGCAGGGTGAACTCGGCAACGGCGGGGCCACTTAGCGGGCCATTTTCGCTCAGCCGCATATCCACATAACCCGTGTTGAGGGAGATGGTGGGCACCTTCAGCGAGGAGACCGCGGCCTGGTAGGATTGCGCCGCTTTGATGCGCTCGCTGGCCATCCTGATGGGGATATTCTGCTGCTGGGCCGCCATGACCAGCCGATCGAGCTGCGGATCATTGAACTGTTGCCACCAGAGTCGTCCGGGCTCCGGTTTGGCCTCACTGATCCCCTCGGCACGGCTGGCGTTGAGATAGACACTCCCCACGGCCACCTGTGGCACCTCATAGTCAGGGGTCATGCTGCAACCGGCCAGCAGCAGAGCCGTGGCCACCAGAGTGAGTCGAAGATCAGTCATGGCATGGCTCCTTGCTGCGGGAAGGGATGAGTGCGCCTTGCGCTTCGTGCCGATAGAGCAGCTGATAGAGCGCTGGCATCACGAAGAGGGAGAGAAAGGAGGCGGCCGAGAGCCCGCCAACAATGGTCGCGGCCATCTGATCAAACAGCCGGTCGGTCAGCAGCGGGATCATCCCGAGCACCGTCGTGAGCGCCGCCATCGAGATGGCCATGGTACGGTTGAGGGTCGCTCTCTTGACCGCATCCGCCAGCGCCCGGCCCCCCTTGCGCTCCAGTTCGATCTGGTCGATCAGCACGATGCCGTTTTTGATGATCATGCCACTGAGGCAGATCATGCCGACAATCGCCATAAAGCCGAACGGTTTGTCCAGCAGCAACAGGCTCCAGACAATGCCGATAGAGGCCAGCGGCAGCGTCACCAGAATGATAAACGGCTGACGGTAGGCACTGAACATGGCGATCAGAATGATGGTCATCAGCACCATCGCCTTGGGGGTCTGGGTCATCAGATCATCGACCGAGCGCTTCTCGTCATAATATTCACCGCCCCACGCCATGGTGTAGCCGGGGGGCAGGGGAATCGCCTCCAGTTCGCGGGCAATCGCCTTGCGCACATTGGAGGGGGTATCGCCCCTCACGTCTGCCTGCACCGTGATGGCAGGCTGGCGGTTGTAGCGCCAACGCATGCTCTCTTCTCCCTTGAACTCGATGCCATCGACCACCTGTCCCATCGGCACGCTGTGGCTGCCGAGCAGGGAGCGCACCGGAATATTGTCAAACTGGGCCAGGTTGGCATTGCTGCTGCGCAGCTTGATGGGGATGAGATCATCATCACGGCGCATCTGGCCAATCAGGTTGCCATCGGTTGCCCGGGTAATGGCGTTGGCGATGTCGGCGCGATTGATGCCGGCGATCCTCGCCGCATCCTGATTGATGAGGGGCACCAGCACCTTGCTCTCCTGGCGCCAGTTATCCCGGATATAGATGAGGTGAGGGTTGGCGGCCAGCCGCCGTTTGGCCTCATTGGCGAGCCGATGCAGCTGTTGCGGATCCGGTCCGACGAAGCGTGCCTCGATGGCAAATTTGTCCTTGGTGGCCAGCTTGAGCGGGCGGAATCTGGGCTCGGCGTAGGGAAATTCGGCCTGCAACCAGGCATCGCCTGCCGCCGTCAGGGTGGCAATATCCTCATAGCTGCGGGTGTTGATCAGGATCTGGCCATAACTGCTGTCGAAGGGCTCCGGCTCTACCGTGACCGAGAAACGGGGGGCACTCTCGCCGATATGGCTGGAGAGGCTGGTCACCTGTGGCTGGCGCAGCAACCACTGCTCAATCTTGTGCATGTCGGCCGAGGTCTGGGCAATCCGCCCGCCGTTGGGCAGCCAGTAGTCGAGAAACAGCATGGGGCGATCGGAGGAGGGCATGAAGTTGACCTGCAGCAACGGAATGATCGCCAGGGTCAGCAGCAGTACCGGGGCGACCCCGAGCAGCAGTTTGACCGGGTTATCCACCGACCAGCACACCGCTTTTTGGTAGAGCGCTGCCAGCCGTGAAGGCGGGATCGGCTCATCGGTTTGGGTCGGTGCGGGAATGAAATACCAGCAGAGCAGCGGGGTGACCGTCATGGCGATGAGCCAGGAGAGCAGCAGCGAGCTGCACAGCACCTGCACAATCGAGAGGGCGAATTCGGCCGCATCGGTCTGGGAGAAGAGCACGGGCGCCGTACCCAGCGCGGCGATCAGGGTCGCCGCCAACAGCGGCAGTGCCATTTCGCGGATGCTGTCGCTCACCGCCTGATTGCGGGCAATCCCCTGACGCAATTTGGCCTCAACGAGATCGACGATGACGATGGCGTTATCCACCAGCATACCCAGCGCCAGGATAAATGAACCGAGCGAGACCCGCTGCAGATCAACCTGGGTCAGGTTGAGGTAGATCAGGGTAAAGAGGATGGTCAGCAACAGGCTGACCCCGACGATGGCGGCACTGCGCCAACCCATGAAGATCAGCAGCACGATCACCACGATGATCACGCTCTCGGCCAGGTTGATGATGAAGTTGTTGACGGACTTGGCTACCTCTTCCGGTTGATAGGCGACGACGCCGACATGAACCCCTTCCGGGAGAGTGGCTTCGAATTGTGCCAACTCCTGGCGGAGGGTATCGCCAATGCTGACCACGTTGATGCCGTTGACCGGGCTGACTGCCAGGGTGATCGCCTGCTGGCCGTTGAAACGGCTCAGAGTCATGGCGGGATCCTGATAGTCGAGGTAGACGTTGGCGATATCACCCAGCCGCACGGTAGCGCTTTCCAGACCATTGATGCCGGTTTTGATGCTGAGGTTCTGGATATCTTCCACACTGCCGAACGCCCCGGCCTGTTCGACGCGGATCTGCTCGATGCCCATGGCGAAATCGCCGCTGTGCAGCGGCAGGTTCTGGCTACCCAGCTGTTCGAACAACTGCAGGGTGGTCAGGGTGGCCTGTGCCAGTCGCTCATCATCGACATCGATGTTGATCACCTGCTCCTGAATACCGTGCAGTTGTATCTTTTTCACTCCCTCGATGGCCTTGAGCCGGCGTTGCAGCTCGCGGGCGTGATCCTTGAGCTCGGCCATGGCGACACTGTCACCATAGAGGGAGAAGAGCATGCCATACACTTCGGAAAATTCGTCCTGCACTATGGTGAGTTGGGCCTGGGGAGGCAGCGAGAGCTTGACGTCATTGACTTTGCGGCGCAGCAGATCCCACTGCTGGGGCAGTTCGGCCGAGTTCACCTGCTCCTGCAGATCGACAAAGATCATCGAGCTGCCGGGACGGGAGAGAGAGCGCAGCTTCCACAGATTTTCCATCTCCTGCAATCTGGTTTCGATGGGATCGGTGACCAGCCGCTCCACCTCACCGGCATCAGCGCCGGGATAGAGGGTCACGATCACCGCACTCTTGACCGTGAAGGCAGGATCTTCCAGCTTGCCGAGCTGGAAGTAGGAGACCAGCCCGGCCAGGGTGCAGAGCAGGGTGAAGAAGATCACGAAGGTCTTCTGGCGCAGTACAAAGGTTGAGAGATTCATGATTTGGCCACCCGTTCCAGCGACAGGTCTGCCATGATGGCGACCTGTTCACCCTCGCTGACAAAGGCGCTGCCTGCCACTACCAGCTGATCGCCCGTTGCCAGCTCACCGCTGACACAGAGGGCATCCCGCTGCTGGCCATGAAGCGACACCGGCACCCG
Source organism: Aeromonas sp. QDB11 (assembly GCF_027705265.1). Taxonomy (NCBI): domain Bacteria; kingdom Pseudomonadati; phylum Pseudomonadota; class Gammaproteobacteria; order Aeromonadales; family Aeromonadaceae; genus Aeromonas; species Aeromonas sp. QDB11. The sequence continues at coordinate 43,096 of NZ_JAPDBM010000014.1, forward strand.
GACCACCCGATCCGCATCCACCCGCCAGACATGCCACTGGCGATCCTGACTGTTGACAGCCATGGCGGGCAGACAGAAGAGGCGGGTGTCCGCTTGCTGCGGCAGGTCGAGGCTAACATTGACCGACTTGCCCGCCACCAGATTGTTCTGAGCCCGCGGCAGGGAGAGCGTCACCTCGTAGGTGCGTTTGAGCGGGGCGGGGATGGAGGCGATATCGGTCACCGTCACCGCGATATTTTGCTGGCGCTGACCCCAGGCGAGGTGGCCAGGCAGGCCGGGCGTGATCCTGGCAACCTGGCGCTCCGGTACGTCGATCACCACATTGAGCCGCTCCGGCTGGTGCAGGGTCAGCACCTTGACGCCGGGCAGCACAAACTCGTGATTATCGATGTGTCGCTTGCCGATCACTCCGTCAAAGGGAGCGCGCAGCTCGCTGTAGGTCAGCGCATCGCGGGCTTTTTGCAGTCCCTGGCTGGCCATCTCGACCGCCGCGCCGGCGCGTGCTTCGGCACTGATGGCCCGATCAAGATTGACATCAGCGATGGCGTTGTCGGCGGTGGCCTGCCTGATCCGTTGCAGCTCAATGCGCGCCAGCCGATGGGCCGCACGGGCTTCGGCCAGCTGGGCCTCTCCCTGAGTGACAGAGACCTGGAAATCGTGGGGATCGAGGCGGGCAAGCAGCGCCCCCTTGTTGACCCGTGTCCCCTCGGTCACCACCAGCTCCTGCAACATTCCATGTACCCGGAACGACAGATCGGTGGTGCGGGCCGATTTCAGCACGCCGCTGAAGGTGTGCTGGCGGGTGGCGACGGGGGCTTTCAGGGTCATGACCTGGACGGCGCGCAGTTGCGGTGGTTGCGGCGCAGCTGGCGTGGTGGCGTCGGCGCCACAACCGCTCAACAGCAGCAGGATAGCGCTGCCGAGCAGTGTTGTTTTGAAGCGGGGAGGTGTCATCAGAGGATTCCTTTAGACAAGCGTTATCAAATGGCGTCAGTCTAATTGAATCACTTCTTGTGATTAATCCCGTCTATCAATGCTTCTATGTCTCGTAATTTGTGACAATCAGCCGAGTAACAACGCCGACTCAGCCAACAGACTCTCTATCAGCAGACGGGCGGCATGGGTCATTCCCTTGCGGCTGGGATACACCAGCCAGGCATCATCGAGATAGACCTTGTGGGTCGGCAGGATCTCCAGCAATTCGCCACTGGCGACCTGTGCTTTGACACTCAGCTCGGGCAGCAGGCTGATCCCGGCCCCCTTGAGCACTGCGTAGCGGATATAGTGGCTGCTGTTGGAGATGAGCCGGCTGCTGACCTTGAGCGGGCCGGTATTGAAGTTCCAGCAATCCTCCAGCTCGCCGCTGGCCAGGCGATGGATCAGCAGGGCGTGTTGATGAAGATCGTCAAGTTGTTGCGGCATGCCGTGGGCGGCCACATAGGCCGGGCTGGCGTAGAGTTTGCGCGAGACCGTGGTCAGAGGACGGGCGACAAACGAGCTCTCTTTCATCTCGCCAATATGGACGCAGGCATCGAGCCCGTAGTTCATGATGTCGTGATAACCGAGGTTGCTGACGTGGGTCTCCAGGGTGATGAGGGGATACTTGTCGAGAAAATTGACCAGCAAGTCGTGGGCCAGTATGTCGGCATCCCCGATCAGCCCCAGCTTGACCGAACCGGTGGGGGCCGAACTCTGGTTCTTGATGCTCTGGTTAAGGGTCTCGAGTCGCGGAATGATCTCCTGCAACTGCATAAAATAGTCGGTGCCGGCTGGCGTCAGGGTCAGCTTGCGGGTGGTGCGGGTAAACAGCTTGCAACCCAGCGCATGTTCCAGATCGCCGATGCGTCGGCTGACCTGGGCCCGTGGCACATCGAGTGAGTGCGCCACGGCAGCAAAGTTGCCCAGTTCGACCACAGAGAGAAAAAGCCTCAAATCATCTATACGCACAATCCGGATCCTGGTTGATAGGGTTGAAGCGGCGCACCAGTGCGCCACCCGTCATAAGCACTTGTCCGGCAGGCATCTCAGCGAGACGGCGGGTTGTCGACAAACCGAACATCAGGGCAGGGCGATGCAGTGGCGATCCAGCAGCTCGATCAGGCCGATCAGTGGCAGACCGATCAAGGCATTGGGGTCACGCCCCTCCAGCCCTTTGAACAGCACGATCCCCATCCCTTCACATTTGAAGCTGCCGGCACAATCGAGGGGCAATTCTGCTTCTACATAGCGGCGCACGGCGGCTTCATCGAGGTTGCGAAAATGGACGGTGAAGGGTTCCACCAGTTGATGAGCCTCCCCGGTTGCGGCATTCACTACGCACAGACCGGTATAGAAGGTGACGATGCGCCCCTGGGCTGCCATCAGCTGGGCGATGGCATTGTCGATGGTGCCAGGTTTGCCGAGGATGCGACCATCGCAAACACACACCTGATCAGAACCGATGATCAAGCCGTGATCACGTTGCCCGGCGATGGCATCAGCCTTGGCACGGGCCAGTCGGGCTACCAGCGCGTCGGCAGATTCGCCAGCCAGCGGGCGCTCATCCACATCGGGCGAGGCACATTCAAAGGGGAGGCCAAGCTTCTCCAGCAGGGCTTTGCGATAGCGAGAAGTTGAGGCGAGGATAAGATTCTGTGGCATAATCCGAATACCGATGAAAGCGAGTACCGGCATTCTAGGGACTTGTGACGTTAAAATCATCGGCGGTAAGGACTTTTTCCTTTGACTATCAGTTGTTGGACCTATATTATTCGCGCCCTATGCAAAAGGTGAAGTTGCCCGTTAAGGTTGATCCAGTCCGTAGTGCCTTGAAGCTGCTCGATTACATCGGGATAGTGGAAAAGTCGCAGATGCCCAGGCTGGAGGAATCAACCGCTGGCTTGCAGAGTGATATCGATGTATCACTGCACTTTGGCAAAGATGTCCAGAAGTTGACCGTTATGAAAGGCACTGCCCATGCCAAGGTTGACCTGGTTTGCCAACGTTGCGGAGAGACATTCGAACACCTCTGTGAAGCTGAATTTATCTACACTCCGCTGTTCGAAAGAACAAACGAGGAAGAACTGCCGGAAGCTTATGAGCCCATTGAGTTGGACGAAAACGGCGAGATAGATCTTCATAAAATCCTAGAGGATGAACTTATCCTCTCGTTGCCTCAAGTCGCAATGCATCCTATGGATGCCTGCCCGAGAGGAAACATGGAGATGACGTGGGGTGAAATCGAACCTGCTGATGAGCGGCCGAATCCCTTTGCAGTTCTTGAAGAGCTTAAACGTAAGTGAATTTAGGAGTTAGCCTACAATGGCCGTACAACAGAACCGTAAAACCCGTGCCAAGCGTGGCATGCGTCGTTCCCACGATGCGCTGACCACCGCTGCCCTGACTGTTGATCAGACCAGTGGCGAAATTCATCGTCGTCACCACGTGACTGCCGATGGTTTCTACCGCGGTAAAAAGGTAATCGCTTAAGGATTGCCTTTGTCTACGCAAACTGTCGCGCTAGACATCATGGGGGGAGATATTGGCCCCTCGGAAACAGTGCCTGCCGCCGTGCAGGCACTGTCTCTTTTACCCCAGCTAAAACTGATCCTGGTCGGCGACCAGCACCAGACCTCTTCTTTGCTGCAGCAACATGGCTTGCTGAATCATCCCCGCGTTCGTTTCGTACATGCATCCCAGGTGGTTGGCATGGGCGATAAACCGATCGTGGCGTTGCGTACTCTGAAAGACTCCTCCATGCGGGTGGTGCTCAATCTGGTGAAAGCCGGTGAGGCCGATGCCTGCGTCAGTGCCGGCAATACCGGCGCGCTGATGGCGATGGCCAAGTGCGTGCTCAAATCCCTGCCCGGGGTAGACAGACCCGCCCTCATCAAGGCGTTACCGACCTTGAGCGGCAAACGCACCGTGATGCTGGATCTCGGCGCCAATGTCAGTTGCGATGCGGATACCTTGCTGCAGTTTGCCGTGATGGGCTCCGTCGTGGCCGAAAAGGTCGAAGGCATTGCGTCACCCCGTGTTGCCTTGCTCAACATCGGCGAGGAGGAGATCAAGGGCAACGATCTGGTGCGTCACAGCGCCGAATTGTTGCGCCAGTGCCACGCGCTCAATTATGTCGGGTTCGTCGAAGGGGATCGCATATTCAGCGGTGACAGCGACGTGATTGTCTGTGACGGTTTTGTCGGCAATGTCGCCCTCAAGACGGCAGAAGGGGTAGTGCGGATGATGGCCCAGCTGGCCGGATATCCCCGCAAGAAACGCAGTTTTCTTGGCCGGATCGCCGGATTTATGTTCAAACGGCGTTTTTCTTACCTGAACCCCGACCAGTATAACGGGGCAAGTCTGTTAGGATTGCGCGGCATTGTGGTAAAAAGTCATGGGCGGGCCGAACGGCGCGCCCTGTGTAATGCGATCCTGCTGGCCGCACAAGAGGCCAAACATCAACTTCCACTGCAAATAGCAGATCGCCTTGAAGCTGTCTTCTCTGACAGGGATCTATAAGAACTCTATGCATAGCAAAATTCTGGGTACTGGCAGCTACCTGCCGAGTTCAGTGCGTACCAACGCCGATCTCGAGCAGATGGTTGAGACCAGTGATGAGTGGATTGTGGAACGCACCGGTATCCGTGAGCGCCGTATTGCCGGGGCTGACGAAACCGTTGCCACCCTCTCTTACCAGGCCGCCCTGCGGGCCCTGGAAGCAGCCGGTCTGACCGCTGCCGATCTCGATATGATAGTGCTGGCCACCACCAGTGCTGAAAATGCCTTCCCGGCTGCTGCCTGCGAGCTGCAGGGGTTGCTCGGCGTACCGGGCATTCCTGCCTTTGACGTGGCTGCGGCCTGTGCCGGTTTCACCTACGCACTCTCCATTGCCGATCAGTTCGTCAAATCCGGCGCCGCCCGCCATGTGCTGGTCGTCGGGGCCGATGTGCTCTCCCGCATGTGCGATCCGCAAGATCGCGGCACCATCATCCTGTTTGGTGACGGGGCTGGGGCTGTGATTGTCGGTGCCAGCGAGACGCCGGGCATCCTCTCTACCCATCTCCATGCCGATGGCCGTTATGGCGAGCTGCTCAAGCTGCCTCACCCCCGTCGCGGCATGCCGGGTGCCGAGCTCGAAGCCTACATGTATATGAAGGGCAACGATGTCTTCAAGGTGGCGGTTACCCGTCTGAGCGAGATCGTCACCGAAACGTTGGCCGCTGCCGGTATCGAACCGAGCGAGCTGGACTGGCTGGTGCCTCATCAGGCCAACTTCCGCATCATCAGTGCCACCGCCAAGAAGCTCGGCATGAGCCTCGATAAAGTGGTGCTGACCCTCGACAAGCACGGCAATACCTCAGCCGCTTCCGTTCCGGTTGCCTTCGACGAAGGGGTTCGGGATGGCCGGATCAAACCGGGTCAGCTGGTACTGCTGGAAGCCTTTGGCGGCGGTTTTGCCTGGGGCTCGGCGCTGGTTCGCCTCTGATCTTCGGCGGGATGGTGTGCCCATCATCCCGTCACCGATTTCATTTTTGTCTTATCTAAAAGGAATCAATGATGACCCAATTTGCCATTGCCTTCCCGGGACAAGGTTCCCAGTCCGTTGGCATGCTGGCCGAGCTGGCCGAACAACATGCCGTGATCAAGGAGACCTTCGCCGAGGCGAGCCAGGTGCTGGGTTATGACCTGTTTGCCCTGGTGATGGATGGTCCGGTTGAAGATCTGAACAAAACCTGGCGCACCCAGCCTGCGCTGCTGACCGCCTCTGTCGCCCTGTGGCGTCTGTGGCAACAGCAGGGTGGGGCAACGCCGTCTCTGATGGCGGGCCACAGCCTGGGTGAGTACTCCGCGCTGGTTTGCAGCGGCGCACTCGATTTTGCAGATGCGATCAAACTGGTCGAGCTGCGTGGCCTGGCCATGCAGGAAGCCGTACCGGAAGGCACCGGCGCCATGGCTGCCATCATCGGTCTGGACAACGAATCCATCGCCGCCAACTGCGAAAAAGCAGCGCAAGGGCAGGTGGTCTCTCCGGTCAACTTCAACTCCCCGGGCCAGGTGGTTATCGCCGGTCACAAAGAGGCCGTTGAACGTGCCAACGTACTGATGAAAGAGTCGGGCGCCAAGCGTGCATTGCCGCTGCCGGTCTCCGTGCCGTCTCACTGCGCGCTGATGAAACCTGCTGCAGAAAAACTGGCAGCTGCGCTGGACGGGATCGAGATCAAGGTTCCAACCATCGCGGTCATCAATAATGTCGACGTATCCTGTGAACAGGATCCGGCCGCCATCAAGCAAGCGCTGGTACGTCAGCTGTTCAGCCCGGTTCGTTGGACCGAGACTGTCGAGCGGATGGCCAATGAGGGCGTTACCCTCGAGATCGAGATGGGACCGGGCAAAGTGTTGACCGGGCTCGCCAAGCGCATCGACAAGCGCGTGGAAGGTATTCACGCCAACGATGCCGCCTCTTTCGAGCAGGCGCTGGCCCAGATCAAGTAAACAGGAGCAAGTGATGAGTTTTACCGATAAGGTTGTGTTGGTGACAGGTGCCAGTCGTGGCATCGGCCGTGCGATTGCCGAAACATTTGCGGCCCGTGGCGCGAAAGTGGTTGGTACGGCGACCAGCGAGAGCGGTGCCGAGGCGATCAGCGCCTATCTGGGTGAACAGGGTTGCGGCATGGCGCTGAACGTGACCAGCCAGGAATCCATCGAAGCCGTCTTTGCCGCCATCAAGGCGCGCTTTGGCGACATCGACATTCTGATCAACAACGCGGGGATCACCCGTGACAACCTGTTGATGCGGATGAAAGATGATGAGTGGAACGAGATCATCGATACCAATCTGACCTCGCTCTACCGTCTGAGCAAACCGGTGTTGCGTGCCATGATGAAGAAACGTCACGGTCGTATCATCAGCATTGGTTCCGTGGTAGGCACCATGGGCAATGCGGGTCAGGTCAACTATGCTGCCGCCAAGGCGGGTCTGGTTGGTTTTACCAAATCGTTGGCGCGGGAAGTGGCATCCCGTGGTATCACAGTGAATGCGGTTGCCCCCGGTTTCATCGAAACCGACATGACCCGTGCCCTGAATGACGATCAACGTGCCGGCATCATGAGTCAGGTGCCTGCCGCCCGTTTGGGTGATCCAAAAGAAATTGCCGCAGCTGTGGTATTCTTGGCTTCTGATGAAGCAGCCTATATCACCGGCGAAACCCTGCATGTTAATGGCGGGATGTACATGGTGTAATCAATTTGTCGTGAGATCTGTTCAAATTTGCGATAGTACGCCGAAGTTTGGCACATTTCGTGGTTTGACCAGCGGCAAGCTACTTGCAAACTCACGTCAATTGAATAAACTACCCCAACCAGACGCAAATAGCGTATTTTTAAAGGAAAATTCAGGTCATGAGCAACATCGAAGAACGCGTAAAGAAAATCATCATCGAACAACTGGGTGTTAAAGAAGAAGACGTCAAGAACGCTGCCTCCTTCGTCGACGACCTGGGCGCTGACTCTTTGGATACCGTTGAACTGGTAATGGCGCTGGAAGAAGAATTCGATACCGAAATTCCTGATGAAGAAGCCGAGAAGATCACCACTGTTCAAGCGGCTATCGATTACATCACCGCTAATCAGGAATAAGTTCCTGTTCTGAAAGAAGCGGCCCAAGGGCCGCTTCTTTTGTATTTGTTTCCTTTCAAATCACCTCTCGGAGACTACCTCAGTGTCAAAACGCAGAGTCGTGGTGACCGGCTTGGGGATGCTTTCCCCGGTGGGTAACACTGCCGAATCCAGCTGGCAAGCACTGCTCAACGGGCAGAGCGGCATTTCCCTTATCGATCACTTTGATGCCAGCGAGTTCGCAACCCGCTTCGCAGGTCTGGTCAAAGATTTCGATCCCGAGCAATACGGCATCAACCGCAAAGAAGCCCGCAAGATGGATCTCTTTATCCAGTACGGCGTGGCGGCGGGGATCCAGGCGCTGGATGATTCCGGCCTGACCGTCAATGAAGAGAATGCCGAGCGTGTCGGCGTGGCGATTGGCTCCGGTATCGGCGGTCTGGGTCTGATTGAACAGAACCACAGCAGCCTGATCAACGGTGGTCCGCGTAAGCTGAGCCCCTTCTTCGTACCGTCCACCATCATCAATATGGTGTCCGGTCATCTCTCCATCATGAAAGGTCTGCAAGGGCCGAACATTGCCGTGACCACCGCCTGTACCACCGGTACCCATGCCATCGGCATGGCGGGTCGGATGATCGCTTACGGTGATGCGGACGTGATGGTGGCCGGCGGTACTGAGAAAGCCTCCACCCCGATGGGGATGGGCGGTTTTGCCGCGGCCAAGGCGCTCTCCAACCGCAATGACGAGCCGCAAAAGGCGAGCCGTCCGTGGGACAAGGATCGCGACGGTTTTGTGCTGGGTGACGGTGCCGGTGTACTGGTGCTGGAAGAGTACGAACATGCCAAGGCCCGTGGCGCCAAGATTTACGCCGAGCTGGTCGGTTTTGGCATGAGTGGCGACGCCTACCACATGACTGCGCCTCCCGCTGATGGCAACGGTGGCGCCCGCGCCATGAAAAATGCCATCAAGGATGCCGGTATTGCCCCCGAGCAGATTGGTTACATCAACGCCCACGGCACCTCCACCCCGCTGGGTGACGTGGCCGAACTGCGTGGCATGAAGTCGGTGTTTGGCGAGCACGCCAAATCCCTGATGATCAGCTCCACCAAGTCCATGACCGGTCACCTGCTGGGCGCCGCCGGTGCCATCGAGGCGATCATCACAGTGTTGGCCCTGCGTGATCAGGTGGCACCGCCCACCATCAACCTGGACAACCCGGATGAAGAGTGCGATCTGGATCTGGTGCCCCACGTGGCCAAGTCAGGTAGCTTCGAGTACGCCCTCTCCAACTCGTTTGGATTTGGCGGCACCAATGGCTCGCTGATCTTCAAACGCGTATAATTTGCCGCAGGGCAAAGACACAGGCCCGATACTGCCGGTATCGGGCCTTTTTTATCGGAGGGATCCCTTTGCTTATCAATGGAATGAAGCTTGATTCCATCTCGGCTCATGATCGGGGGCTGGCCTATGGTGACGGTCATTTCACCACCATGGCGGTCAGGGATGGTCGTGTGTTGCAGTGGCCTGCCCATCTGGCACGGCTGCAGCAGGCCAACAACCGGCTGGGATTGGCTGATCCTGACTGGGATCTGTTGAGCCAGGAGGTTGAAGAGATGGTGGCCAACCAGCCACAATGCGTGGCCAAGGTGATCCTGACCCGCGGCGAGGGTGGCAGGGGCTATGATGGCAGCGGATGTCAGCACTCGACCCGCATTGTCAGCCTGGCGCCATTTCCTACCCACTATGGCCAGTGGCAACAGCAGGGTATTGAGATGGTGGTGTGCCGCCAGCGGATCGGCGATGCGCCCATGCTGGCCGGGCTTAAAACCTTGAATCGTCTGGAGCAGGTGTTGCTGAAAAGCGAACTTGTCAGCCGTGATGCAGTCGAAGGGATAGTGCTTAACAGCCGCGGTTTTCTGACCGAAGGGGTCAGTGCCAATCTGTTTTGGCGTCGGGGCAAGACGGTGTTTACGCCGGATCTGGCCCGCGGTGGTGTCGATGGCATCATGCGCCGCCAGGTGATGGCGATGCTGAAACAGATGAGTATTGAGTTGCGTGTGGTAGAGGCTCCGCTGGAGTCACTATGGCAGGCGGAAGAGGTGTGGCTCACCAATACCCTGATGGGGGTGGTGCCGGTCAACGGCATCGAGGATATTCATTATCCCGCAGCGGTATTGAGTCGCCGTTTACAGGAGCGTTTGGTCATTGAAGTTTAATCGGCTTTACACCCTGCTCGCGGGGGCGGCACTGACTGTGGCCGTCGCCGGGGGCTATGTATATCACAAATGGCAACAGGTGGAGACGCTCACCAACAAGGGGCCGACCCGACTCTATACGGTGGAGAAAGGCGCCCATGCGGCGCGCCTGATCGCCGAACTGGGGGAGGGAGAAACTAGCCCGTGGGCGGTGCGGCTCTGGCTGCGCGGCCATCCCGAACTGGTGGCCATCAAATCGGGCACCTACGAGATCAAGGAAGGGGCCCCCCTCAAGGAGACCCTCTCTCTGTTCGCATCGGGCAAGGAGTTTCACTTCAGCCTCACCTTCGTTGAAGGCTCCCGTTTCGAGGATTGGCAGAAGCAGCTCGCCAGCGCCCCTTATCTCGAGCGGTTGACCGTTGAGCAATCCGAAGCCGATCTGGCACAGGAACTCGGCATCGAGAATGGCAAGCTGGAGGGGTGGTTCCTGCCGGAAACTTACGCTTATACCACCCATGCCAGCGATCTCTCGATCTTGCGCCGCGCCCATCAGGATATGGAGACTTTCCTGCAGCAGAGCTGGGAGAAACGTCAGGCCAACCTGCCTTACAAAACGCCCTATGAGGCGTTGATCATGGCTTCTATTATCGAGAAAGAGACCGGCCAGCCGGACGAGAGGGCGCAGATCGCCTCCGTATTCGTCAACCGTCTGCGTTTGGGCATGAAGTTGCAGACTGATCCAACCGTCATTTACGGGGTGAAGGATCGCTACGATGGCAACATTCGCCGCAGTGATCTGACCGACAAGAATCCCTACAACACCTATGTGATCGACGGTCTGCCGCCCACGCCTATCGCCATGCCGGGCAAGGCATCCATCGAAGCAGCGCTCAACCCCAAATCGACTGACTATCTCTACTTTGTCGCCAAGGGGGGCGGTGCCCACTATTTCTCCAAGACCCTCGATGAACACAATCGGGCGGTTCGCGAATACATATTGAAGAAATCCTGATGTCTAAATTTATTGTTATTGAAGGTTTGGAAGGGGCAGGGAAGAGCTCTGCCGTACGTTACGTCACAGACTATCTGCAACACCACGGCATCGACCGGATCGAGTGCACCCGCGAGCCGGGTGGTACGCCGCTGGCCGAGCGGATGCGTGCCATCGTCAAAGAGGTGCACGACGAGCGTCTCACCATCGAAGCCGAGCTGCTACTGATGTATGCCTCCCGGGTACAACTGGTGGAGACCCGCATCAAGCCCGCGCTGGCCGATGGTGTCTGGGTGGTGGGAGATCGCCACGATCTCTCCTCCCAGGCGTATCAGGGCGGTGGTCGCGGTATCGATGCCCAGCTCATCGGTGCCATCAAGCAGGCAGTGCTCGGCAACTTCAAGCCGGATCTCACCCTCTATCTCGATATCGATCCCGCCCTTGGCTTGCAGCGCGCTCGCCATCGTGGCGAGCTGGATCGCATCGAACTGGAGCAACTGAGCTTCTTCGAGCGTACCCGAGCGCGTTATCTCGAACTGGCCGCCGAGGATGATTCCATTGTGGTGATCGATGCGGCGCAAACGCCGGATCTGGTCAAAACAGCCATCGAGCGTGCATTGGATCACTATCTGTCGAACGAGCCGCTATGTATCCCTGGCTGATCCCCGACTGGCATGCCCTGAGCCTGACGGCCCAGTCAGGTCGTCTCGGCCACGCCTGGTTGCTGCTCGGCGATCCCGGTCTTGGCAAGGAGCAACTGGCCGAGCGGTTGGCGCGCTTGCACCTTTGTCAGCAGCCTGATCGCGGAGAACCCTGCGGTCACTGCCACTCTTGCCAGCTGTTTGACAAGGGCAACCACCCGGATCTCGGCACCATCACACGCGATAGCAAGACCATCGGGGTCGAAGCCATTCGCGAGATCTGCACCCGGCTGCAGGGCTCTGCCCAGCTCGGCCGCGGCAAGGTGGTGATCATTCCTGATGCGGAGCGGATGACCGAATCGGCGGCCAACGCCTTGCTGAAAACCCTGGAAGAGCCGGCCGGCGACAGCTTGCTGTTGCTGATTGCCTCCCAGGTTTCGCGGCTGCTCCCCACCATTCTCAGTCGCTGTCATAAACATGTCTGTCAGTTGCCTGCGGAAGGGGAAACGGTACGCTGGCTGGCCGAGCAGGGTCATCAGGCCACGTTGGCTCAGGTGCGGATCTGTCAGGGGGCCCCGCTGCGGGTACTCGACTATATCGAGCAGCAACAGGACGGTACTCGCCGCGAACTGCTGGAACAGTTTGTCGCTCTGAGTCAAAGTCCGGTCAAGGCGACTGCACTGTGCAGCCAGCTGGGTCAGGAGACGCAGGTCAGGTTGCACTGGTTGCAGCTCTTCTTGTGCGATGCCCTGAAAACTCAGGCCGGATGTGGTCACCATCAGCTGGCTATGCCGGATCTGGCAATCTTGAGTCAGCGGCTGGCGGAGCAGCACTCCAGCGAAAAACTGCTCGAAGCGGAGCAGCAGTTGGTTGCCCTCAAGGCCGCTTGCCAGCCGGGGCAGCTCTCCAATCCCACCATCCATTTGATGAACTGGCTCAGTCGCTGGTTATAAGTACCGACAAGCAGAAAGGTTTTATATGTTACTCGTTGATTCCCACTGTCATCTCGATCGCCTCAGCTATGGCAGCAAGCAGACCAGCATGGCCGATGTACTGGCCAAGGCCGCGAAACTGGATGTGGGATATTTTCTCTGTGTCAGTGTCACTCAGGCACAATTTCCGACCATGCTCGAGGCGATTGCCCCCTATCCCCAGGTGTTTGCCTCTTGCGGGGTACACCCGCTCAATCAGGAACCCGGTGTGGATGCCGCCCTGTTGCTGACCCAGGCGGCAGATGAGAGAGTAATCGCCATCGGCGAGACCGGTCTCGACTACTTCTACTCCCCCGAGAACAAAGAGGTGCAGCAAGCCTCTTTCCGCGAACATATCCGGGTTGCCCGCGCCCTGAACAAGCCGCTGATCATCCACACTCGCGATGCCCAGCAAGATACCTTGCAGATCATGCGTGAAGAGGGCGCGGATCAGGTTGGCGGTGTGCTGCACTGCTTCACCGAATCCCTCGAGATGGCAAAAGCGGCGATGGCGATGGGGTTCTATATCTCCATCTCCGGGATCGCCACCTTCAAAAATGCGTCCGCCCTGCAAGAGGTGGTCAAGGCACTGCCCCTCGACCGATTGCTGGTCGAGACCGACTCGCCCTATCTTGCTCCCGTTCCGCATCGGGGGAGGGAGAACGAACCCGCCTTTGTGCGAGACGTTGCGCAGTTTATTGCTGACCTACGTCATATTCCGCTTAACGAATTGGCAGAAGCCACTAGCCGGAATTTCTTTGAACTATTCAAACTGGCGAAAAAATAACACAGAAGCCCCGTTGCTCGGGGCTTTTTATATTTCAAATACCAAGCTGATTACCCACCTGAATATCAACACCGCCTTGCGTTATCTCTCACTTTTTTCCGGCCAATGTAACCTGTTCATACATACAAACTGGAGTCGAATGATATTCCGATGTTTCGTTTATCAAATGAGGCCAAAGGGTATAAAAAAAAACATCAGGCTATAAGTATCGATAATATTCATTATCGATACTTGATGTATGAGAAGGATCCTGTAAGATCCTCTCAAACTTCATATGAATCATAGAGTTCTGTGGCATATCCATCCTTGTCCAATCCGGCTCATAAGTCACTACAGACTGTTTTCGATGCACAGCTAAATAGTCGGGCACGCCGCTTTTTGCGCAGTGCAAAAGCGGATTCCACCCTCAATGCCTATCAGGCGGACACCCGTATTTTTGTCTTCTGGTGCCAATTGCACGGGTTGGATCCGCTACAAACCACTCATCACGACATCATGAACTTTCTGGCAGATCAGGCCGACGGGGTACTGGCTGACTGGGTATGGCTCAATAAAGAAGAAGGGAGAGGAGAGCTGCGTAATGGTGAACCGCGTAAACCGGCAACTCTGGTACGCAGGCTTGCCGGGATCCGTTATGCCTTCAAGCAGAAAGGAATTCACCCCATGCCCACCGAACATCCCGAAATCAAGGAGATGATGCGCGGTATTGTCAGGTTGGGGGATAACCGCAAGCGCAAAACCGGTGCCCTGACGCTGCAGCCTTTGACCCAGGTGCTCGATGGCATCGACACCAGTGACCTCGCGGGTTTGCGTGATCACACCCTGCTACTGCTGATGTTCAGTGGCGCCTTGCGCCGTTCGGAAGCGGCCCGAATTGAGGTGAGCGACCTCGATTTTATGGGGCAGGGGATCCGCCTTCGCCTCAAACCTAGCAAGCATCAACTCCATGAGACCGAGATCGCCCTGATCCCGGGCAAGCACTATTGTCCTGTGTCGGCACTGCAAAACTGGCTGAGCAAAAGCCGGATCAGCGAGGGGCCGCTATTTCGGCGCATGAACCGCTGGGGTCAACTGATGGCCGAACCACTCGGCCCCCAGGGCATCAATCTGATGATCAAGCGCCGAACCGGCCAAACCATCGACGATCTTTACGTCAGTGGCCACAGCCTGCGGCGCGGATTTATCACCTCGGCGGTAACAGCCGGCAAGCCGATGAACAAGATCATCGAGGTGACGCGCCACAAGGATATGCGAACCCTGCAGGAGTACTTCGATGACGCCCACAAATTCTCCGATCATGCCCTTGATGGCTTGCTCTGATATAACTGCGCCACTGAATTATTTATGTTAAATTACATCCTGTTGATCTAATGATATATTTGTCGCGCAGCCAGTAGCCCAAAGGGGAAGGGCATCTTCCAATGGATAATGGCATGTGGTGAGAGATAACAAACTCGGAAATGTAATATCGCAAGGACATATGAGCCAAGAAATGACAGTGCGTGAAGAGCAAGAGGCGGTGCCCCAAAACAATGCCGAGCGGCAGCGCCAACATGTAAAACGCAAGCAGGAGACCCATACCCGGCTGCAATGCTGGATCAGCAATCGCCACGCCGAACGATTGGCCGCACTGGGTCTTCATCTCGAAGACAGTCAGGCATCACTCATCGAGCAGGCGATCGATCTGCTCTACCAACATGAGCTGGGTAGAGAACCTCCGTTTGAAAACAGAGTCGCCACACAGGTCGAAGAGACCGTTGAATAGACACAAGAGTGAAGTAACAGCGATACGTGAAGAGATAAAAAAAGCCAGGTACGAATTCCTTGTACCTGGCATAGGGGAATTGGCTCCTTGCAGAGCCGTGCGCTAACTGGTGTTCGGATTGCCTTAAGCTTAGACAAGGCTCAAGGCTTTTCAAGATCCCGATAAAAGTTCAACCGCAGTGTGGGTATCCAAACTCGTTCACGAACAGCCCACTATGCATTGAACAGATTGTTGTCACGTACCAGCTCGCGGGGGAGGGCATTCTTGACCCGACTGCCAACCCATTTCCCCATGCCCAGGGTATGCCCCTGATAGCGGACGATCACCTCGCCAGCGCCAGCATCCTGCTCTGGCCAGACATCCCGCCCCATCATGAATTCCCGCGCGTTGGCGCTATCCAGTTCGACCACGCCCTTGCTCGCTTTATCACCATAGGCCAGCGCCCACTCATGGGTGAGGCGATAGCCTTTCTTGAAGGTCTCGGCCAGCTTGATGCCGATGCGATCGAAACGCAGCTTGCCCTGTACCTGATCAAACCGCTTGGGGAAGAGCCAGATCTCGTCATTGCGACCAAACAGCTGCCCTTGAGGCGTCACGCCAAAGTTGGCCTCAATATCGCGCAACATGGGTTCCGCCTCTTTGGCCGGTAGCGGCGCAAAGGGGAATTTGCCGAGCTTGCCCGGCTTGAACATGGTGTTGGGCACGGAGTGATGCTTGCGCAATCTGGCGACGAAAAAGCCTTCACTGTCGAAGATCTGGGGCCAAACGTGCAGGTATCCTTCGGATGTGCAGGCCTGCTCTGCATAGGGGAACAGGTCGGCCAGCGAGTCAAAACTCAACGCATCGCCAAACTTGTCCAGCAGGGATTGGCAGACCGCCTGATTCTCCTGCTCACTCAAGGTGCAGGTGGAGTAGACCAGTACGCCGCCCGGTTTCAAGGCATGGAAGGCGCTCTCCAGCAACCCTTGTTGCACCGCCGCGATCTCGTCGATACTCTCGATGCTCCAGTTGCGCAGGGCATCTTCATCCTTGCGCACCGTCCCTTCGCCGGAGCAGGGGGCGTCGAGCAGGATGGCGTCGAAGGTCTCTGGCAACCACTGGCCAAACACCTTGGCATCAAAATGGGTCATGCCCACATTGGTCACACCGCAACGCTGGATGTTGGCGCTCAGCACCTTGAGCCGGCTGCTGGAAAACTCGTTGGCAACCAGCATCCCCTGATTGTTCATCAGGGCGGCAATCTGGGTGGTCTTGGAGCCGGGGGCCGCCGCCGCATCCAGCAACATGCCGTCCGCTTTGATCTTGTCGCTGGCAAATAGCGCCGTCACCGGCAGCATGGAGCTCGCTTCCTGAATGTAGAACAGCCCGCTCAGATGCTCGGCGGTGTTGCCAAGGGGGACGGTTTCATCGCTGCGGGTCAACCAGAAGCCGGTGTCACACCAGGGTACCGGGTCGAGCTGCCAACCCAATGGCTGCATCAGCGCGACGAAGTCGGAGACGGCGATCTTCAAGGTATTGACCCGAATGCTGCGGCGCAGCGGACGTCGACAACTGGCCACAAACTCATCCATCGAGAGATGGGTCGGCATGATGGCCGCAATGTGGCGTAAAAAATAATCGGGAAGGTAGGTGTTGTCGTGCACGGTGCCGTCTCGTTGACCGAAAAAGAGGGGCGATATCCTACCACAAGGCTAGGAATATTCTGAATCTGAACACCTTCAACAGGCTCCGGAATATAAAAAAGCCCGGCGCGAGGCCGGGCTTGGAGGATATACGCAAAGGGGAGGGATCAGGGCTGGATGCGCGGGCTCCACTCCTGCCACTCTTTCTCGGCTTTGCCGTAGAGCGGATAGCTGTGGCCTGCCTTGACGGTTGGCCCCATCTCCTTCTCCGGGGTATTGAAGGCGATGCCGCCAGCCAGCAGGCTCTGCACGGTTTCAACCTCGATGGTGCCGCCGGTCAGGCCGATATCTGCTTTGACCCCGGAGACATTCCAGAAGCGCGAGTTGGCCCGCACCAGATGGGCATACTCCTTCTCCACGTTGACGTCGATCACCACCTCGCTGCCATCCCGAGCCAGCGCCACCTGGGTGACACTGCCCACTACCATCTTGCGAAACAGCAGCGGGCTACCAACGCTCAGGCCATTGACCGACGGGCTCTTGAGGGTCAGAGCCAGACCCACCGGGCCAACCTGACTCAAGGGGAAGCGATCTTTGCCAGCGCCTTTACCGGGGAGCGCCTCCACAAATGCCCCCTTGATCAAGGTATCGAGATGAGCAATACCGCCCAACCCCAGCTTGGCTTGCACCAGGGTAAAGCGAGCGCCGGATTGCAGGAAACGCTCGGCGTAATGACCATCGAGTTCAGCTTTGAAGATCACCTGACCCAAAGATGGCTCCAGCTCAATCTCTTCAATTTTGCCGATATCGACCCCGCGATAGCGGATCGGGCTGCCAATCCCGAGCCCCGGATTGTTATCAGCGACCAGAGAGAGCGTGCGTACTTTCGCACGGGCCTGCTCTTTACTGTCAAACAGCTGATGGCTGCTACGGCCATTGGCCAGCCGGTCGAACTCGATGGCACCGCGCAACAGGGTCGCCAGATTACCGACTTTGACCTTGACGCCATCAATCCCGACCCGGGTATCGATGGCCGCTTTCTTCCAGAATTGCGGTTGTTGGGCGAGGAGGGGGGCATACACGCCATCAATTTCTAGCTCGATCTCGACCCCCTCTTTGGCGGCGCGCAGCTGTTTGACCTTGCCCGCTTCCAGCCCCAGATAGAGCACAGGTGAACCAATGCCGATGCCATCGGCCTGATCTGCCTTGAGCAACCAGCGCTGGGGCTTGGCATCACGGGTTCCCAGCAGAGCCAACTCCTGACTCGGGTAGAGACGATTAATCCGCTCGCCACTGCTGGCTTGCACCAGCTTGATCCCGCCTCCCAACCAGGCACTGGCCGGACTGGTTTCTACCTTGATGCCGCTCAGATCGGCATCGATCTGCAACGGGGCGGCGCGATAGAAGCGGGCACGGTTGAGCAGATGACCATAGTTCGGCGCCATCACCAGCTCGACACTGGCATTGCCACGCGCATCCAGGGTGAGCTGGCTGATGCGGCCCACCTGCAATCCCTTGAACCAGACCGGCGCATCCTGATTGAGCCCCGCCAGATCGTCAGCCTGCAGCGTCACCTTGGTGCCGCTCTGGGGAGCGCGATCGGTCAGGGTCATCTGGTGTGCCGGTTTGCCCGCCACATAGTCAAGGCGAATGGCCGGGCCGGAGAGCAGGCGATCCGCATGCTGCACGCCGGTCGCGGAGAGGGCGACACTCTCCCACACCAGCTGGCTCTTGTCGGTGATGCGATAGGCCTGCTCCGGGTTGATCAGCGCCGTTACCACCCGTCCCTTGTCGGTGAGACGAATGGGGTCGATACGACCAATCTCGATCCCCTCATAGAGGATGGGCATCCCCTCCTTGACCGGAAGATCGCCAGCCGCAATCTCGATACGCTCGCCACGCGCTGCTTCCGCCAGCCCTTTGTAAAGAGTAAACAGCTGCCCTTTCTCCGGCTCTGGGGAGTCCTTGGGCGAATCAAAGGCGATGCCACCGCTCAGGATGGAGGTGAGGCTGCCAGCCTCCACGCTCACCCCGGCCAGACTGAAGGAGCCCTTGATGCCGCTGATGTTCCAGAAGCGGGTATCGGCTTTGACCAGATGTTCGAAACGCGGCTCGATCACCAGATCCAGAATGACGTTCTGGTTGTCCTGGCCCAGACGGGTATTGATGACGCTGCCCACCTCGATGCCGCGGAAATAGAGCTTGGCGCCAATCCCCACCGAGCCCAGCGAATCGGCGGTCAGGTGCAGCATGCGACCTTGCGCCTGATAGCCGGGGGGAGGACCCTCCAGCGCATCGAAGGTCTCCTCCAGCGGATTGCTTTCTCGCCCCGGCTGCAGGTTGATGTAATTGCCGGAGACTAGGGTATCGAGGCCGGAGATCTCGGTGAGCGACGCCTTGGGGCTCACCAGCCAGAAATCGGACCCCTTGCGAATAAGCGGTCTGGCACGGCTGTCAATCTTGGCCATGACCGCAATCTTGCGGCCATCTTCGGCCAGCTCCAGCTCCTGCACCACGCCGATGGCCACCCCCTGATAACGAATCTGGGTTTTGCCCGGCAAGATGCCGTTGCCTTGCGCGAAGTTGATCTGGATAAGCTGGCCACGGCTTAATACCTGCTGATAGAGAAAGCCACCTGCCAGCAGCAGGGCTATCAGGGGTAACAGCCAGACCGGCGATAACCAGCGACGCTTTTCAATGACGGGTTCAGCCCCGATCATACCGACTCCTTATTGGCTGGATTAAACAGCGCATCAGACAAAAACAGAGAAATCATCAACGGGCCGCCTTGTCCCACAGTAAACGGGTATCGAGCATGCGGGCCGACATCATGGTCAGCACCACCACACCGGCAAAGGCGGTGGCACCGGGGCCTGCGCGAACACTCAGCAGGACGCCCCGATCTACCAGCGCCACCATCAACGAGATCACGAACAGGTCCAGCATCGACCAGCGGCCGATAAAATCGATCACCCGGTACATCACCAGCTGGCGCTTGCGCCGCACCGGTTTGGTCCGCTGCAACTGCCAGCAGATCCAGCCCAGCCCCAATATCTTGCCCACCGGCACCAGTATGCTGGCGGTGAGGACGATGGTCGCAATCCCGCTCATTTTGCTGCGATAGAGCATCATGATACCGCTGAAGATGGTATCGGATTGCAGCAACCCCTTATTGTAGAAGTGGGTAATGGGCAGCAGGTTGGCAGGCAGCAACATGAAGGTGGCGAGCGCCAGCAAGCCCCATGACCAGGCAAGGGAGCGGGGAATGCGCACCTGCAGCTTGCTGCCGCAGCGGGGACACACGGCGTGGAACCGATAACGGACCAGCAGGCCACAGGTTTGGCAGCCGCACAGCCCCATCTCACGGGCGCTGGTCATGTTCCGGCTCCTTTAACGGGATCCGCGCCCAGTAAGGGGCGGGGTCAAACAGGATCAGCAGGGTCATGTTAAGCAGCATCAGAATGCCGAGGCTGAGCAGCCCGCCACCGAGGCGCACATCGGCGATATCGATCAGTTTGAACAGGGCGACCAACAGGCTGACGATATAGACCTCCAGCATGGCCCAGTGGCGAAACACCTCGACCATCTTCAAGGTGGGCGCAAGGATATGCCAACGCTTGGCCATGCCAGATGCCAGCGCAAAGATCCCCGCCAACAATCCTACCGGCGCCAGAACGGCGCACCAGAGCACCAAAGAGGCCACCCAAAACTCCCCTTCGCCAAACAGCACCAGGATCCCGCGCAGCAAGTCGGCATCGGAGTTGACCCCCGCCAGCCGCAGATAGATCAGCGGCTCAAAAAACGCGGAGGGCAGCAACAAAAAACCGGTGATGGTCAGTGCCATCAACTGGGAGGGACGAAAGGCATAACGGCCATACAGATGCTGGTGACAACGTGGGCAGTGGGCATGGCGACGCAGCGGCAGTGCCTTGCGCTGGATCAGCAAGTCGCACGCCGGACAGACAATCACGGAACCGGGCTCCATCATACAATTCAACCTGTTGAAGGAATTGGTGAAATTTACCCTAAAACCGGTTTCCTGTCTTGCCTGCGGCCGGAATGTTACGAAAGTATAATTGACGTTAACGTAAACGTGATATTAGATAGCCAGACTAGACAGGTGAAAGGAGTCATGATGTCCAGTTTGTCCCCCTCGGCAGGCCTGCGCTTTCGCACCGCCCTCGCCAATGAACGGCCCCTGCAGATCGTCGGCACCATCAATGCCTATATGGCGCTGATGGCCGAGCGCAGCGGTTTTCAAGCCCTCTATCTCTCCGGCGCCGGGGTGGCTAACGCCTCATACGGCTTGCCGGATCTCGGCATGACCTCCCTCAACGATGTGCTGATCGATGCAGAACGGATCACCGCGGCGACCCGAGTGCCACTGCTGGTCGATATCGACACCGGCTGGGGTGGGGCATTCAATATCGCCCGCACCATTCGCGCGTTCGAGCGGGCCGGTGTCGCCGCCGTTCATATGGAAGATCAGGTGGCCCAGAAGCGCTGCGGCCACCGCCCAAACAAGGCGGTGGTGTCGCTGGAGGAGATGTGCGATCGCATCAAGGCAGCGGTGGATGCCCGCGAGAATAGTGAGTTTGTCATTATGGCGCGTACAGACGCACTGGCGGTGGAGGGCATAGATTCCGCCCTTGAGCGTGCCGCTGCTTATGTGGCCGCCGGTGCCGACATGATCTTCGCCGAGGCGGTGACCGAGCTTGCCCAGTATGACCAGTTCAGGCAGGCGGCTGGAGTGCCCATCCTCGCCAACATGACCGAGTTCGGCAAAACCGAGCTGTTTGACAAGGAGCTGCTCGCCGCCCACGGCGTCGACATGGTGCTCTACCCCTTGAGTGCCAACCGCGCCGCCAATCAGGCCGCCCTCAACGTCTAT
The DNA here is from genome assembly GCF_027705265.1 of Aeromonas sp. QDB11. NCBI lineage: Bacteria > Pseudomonadati > Pseudomonadota > Gammaproteobacteria > Aeromonadales > Aeromonadaceae > Aeromonas > Aeromonas sp. QDB11. Next base: position 64,556 of record NZ_JAPDBM010000014.1, read on the forward strand.
CAACATATTCGCCAGGATGGCCATCAGCGCGCCGTCGTGGCGGCCATGCAGACCCGGGAGTCGCTCTACGACTTCCTCGGATATCACCACTACGAGCAGACACTGGATCGTCTGTTTTCAGCCAAGGAATAGGAGGCAGCTTATGGGACAGCAAAAACCGTTGGGCGGGGCAGGTCTGCGCGGGCAGAGTGCGGGGGAGACCAGCATCTGCACCGTAGGCAAGAGCGGCACCGGTCTCACCTATCGCGGCTATGACATCAAGGAGCTGGCCGATAGCGCCCAGTTCGAGGAGGTCGCCTATCTGCTGCTCAAGGGGGAGTTACCCGGTGAGCAGCAGCTTGACGCGTACAAGCGCGAACTGCGTCGCCTGCGCATCTTGCCCCAGCCGCTGCTGGAGGTGCTGGAGCGTATTCCCGCCGATGCCCACCCCATGGATGTGCTGCGCACCGGCTGCTCCATGCTCGGCGATCTGGAGCCGGAAGATGGTTTCGAGCATGAGCATGAAGTGGCGGATCGGCTGCTGGCCGCCTTTCCGGGCATTCTGATCTACTGGTACAAGTTCAGTCACGAGGGAGTTCGCATCGCTCTCGATACCGACGAGGAGTGTATCGGTGGCCACTTTTTGGCGCTGCTGCACCAGAAGGCGCCGAGCGAGCTGGAGCGTCGGGTGATGCACGTCTCCCTCATCCTCTACGCCGAACATGAGTTCAACGCCTCCACCTTTGCGGCGCGAGTTTGCGCCTCGACCCTTTCCGACATGTTCTCCTGCATCACTGCCGCTATCGGCACCCTGCGCGGCCCGCTCCACGGCGGTGCCAACGAGGCGGCCATGGCGATGATCGAGCCCTGGCAAGATGAGACGCAGGCAAGGCGCGAACTGCTGGCCAAGCTGGCGGCCAAGGAGAAGATCATGGGCTTTGGCCACGCCATCTACCGCACCTCGGATCCGCGCAACATCATCATCAAGGCGTGGTCAGCCAAACTGGCCGAAGCGGTGGGGGATGACCGCCTCTATCGCGTCTCCTGCGAGGCGGAGAAGGTGATGTGGGAAGAGAAAGAGCTCTTTCCCAACGCCGACTTCTTCCACGCCAGCGCCTATCACTACATGGGGATCCCGACCAAGCTGTTCACGCCTATCTTCGTCTGCTCGCGGGTCACCGGCTGGTGCGCCCACGTGATGGAGCAGCGCGAGCACAACCGGATCATCCGCCCGAGCGCCGATTATGTCGGCCCGGCGCCACGTCATTTTGTCTCCCTACAACAACGATAAGGAAATCACGATGTCCGCCAACGTCGACGTCAACCACAGACCCGAGCCCGATCAGGTGCTGGTCGATATTGCCGATTATGTCTGCAACCACCCCATTACCAGCCAGGCGGCCCTCGACACCGCCCGCTACTGCCTGATGGACACCCTTGGCTGTGGCCTGCTGGCCCTGCGCTTCCCCGAATGTACCAAACACCTCGGACCCATCGTACCCGGCACCGTCGTGCCCCATGGTGCCCGGGTGCCCGGTACCCAGCTCTGCCTCGATCCGGTCAAGGCAGCCTGGGATATCGGCGCCATCATCCGCTGGCTCGATTACAACGACACCTGGCTGGCCGCCGAATGGGGTCACCCCTCAGACAATCTGGGCGGCATTCTCGCCACCGCCGACTGGCTCTCCCGTACCGGCGTGGCCGAAGGCAAGGCGCCGCTCACCATGAGCGATGTGCTGGTGGCCATGGTCAAAGCCCATGAAATTCAGGGGGTGCTGGCGCTGGAGAACTCTTTCAACCGGGTCGGTCTCGATCACGTGGTGCTGGTCAAGGTTGCCAGCACCGCCGTGGTGACCCACATGCTGGGTGGCACCCGCGATCAGGTGATCGATGCGGTCTCCCAGGCCTGGGTCGATGGTCAGAGCCTGCGAACTTACCGTCATGCTCCCAATGCCGGTTCGCGCAAGAGCTGGGCGGCGGGGGATGCGACCTCCCGCGCGGTACGGTTGGCGCTGATCACCATGAGCGGCGAGATGGGCTATCCCGGTGCGCTGAGCGCCCCCAAGTGGGGTTTCTACGACGTGCTGTTCAAGGGCAACCAGTTCGCTCTGCATCAGGGCTACGGCAGCTATGTGATGGAGAACGTGCTGTTCAAGATCTCCTATCCCGCCGAGTTCCACGCCCAGACCGCGGTGGAGTGCGCCATGAAGCTGCACGAGCAGGTGAAGGGACGGCTGGACGAGATCGACCGCATCGAGCTCACCACTCATGAGTCGGCCATTCGCATCATCAGCAAGGTCGGCGCCCTCAATAACCCGGCCGATCGGGATCACTGCCTGCAATATATGGTGGCGGTGCCGCTGATCTTTGGACGCCTGATCGCCGAGGATTACGAGGACGACGTGGCCGCCGATCCCCGCATCGACGCGCTGCGTGGCAAGATGGTGGTGCAGGAGGACAAGCGTTACAGCCGCGAATATCTGGAGGCGGACAAGCGCTCCATTGCCAACGCAATCCAGATCTTCTTCAAGGACGGCTCTCACACTGCCAAGGTCGAGGTGGAGTACCCGGTCGGCCATCGTCGCCGCCGGGAGGAGGGGATCCCGCTGCTGGTGGAAAAATTCCAGCACAATCTGGCCACCCGCTTCCCGACCAAACGGGTCAGAGACATTCTGGCCCTCTGTCAGGACGGGCCGCGCCTTGCCGCCACCCCGGTACACGCCTTTATGGATCTGCTGGTGATCTGACTGGTCTTATATTGGCCAAAATATCGGCAAACAGCGATAAACGAACAGCGGGCCCATCGGCCCGCTTTATCATTCTGGCGATTAATCCTTCACTGCAACACTAGGCCAGCACACTGCTGTCGCCGTTAAAGAGCGCCGTCATGATCGCCGTCTCGCGACTGGCGATGGTCTCGAGAAACTCGTTGGCTCGCCCCATCTTGTGACACACCTGATAACCCCGCTCGACAAAGGAGAAGAGCTCGCCCAGCCCAGCCAGATGGGCGGGTCCTGACACCAGCTTGAGGGTCGCGCCAAGCAGCGGTTTTCTCGCCAGCCTGTCCAGCGTCATGCCAAGCTCGCTCACCAACACAATCTGATGTTCGCGGCGCGCCTGCTCACCGACGGCGCGATAGGCGATAGCGTAGTGCTCCGCAGTAATGGGGTTGAGCCCGTTAATGCGCCGCAGCGCCACCACCATCAGGTAGTCCAGCTCCTCGGAGAGGGCATCAAGCTCGATCGCCTGCGCCAGCACCTTGAGGCCGGACTCCGGTAACAGTCGCTCGGCGGTCGGCATCACCCGCATCACGTCCGCATCGCGCCGGGCGCAATCCCCCGGGCCATAAAGATCGGTCAGGAAAAACTTGGCGGCGGGGCCGTAGCGGTCGCTCTCCAGCAGATCGCGATGGGTACGCCCCAACCTGTCGGCCTGCCACTGGCGCAACCGGTCCCGATCCTGCTGATCTTCCGGGTGAGCCCGCATCTGCTCGCGCAAGGCCGCGACCCGATGGAGCTGGCGGTAGAGCCGCCCCAGGGTGCTATCGTCATCGTGGGCATCTTCTTGATGGGTCATCTACCGCTCTCCGGCCTTGGGCCCATTGATGGGAAAATAGAGAAATAGCGATACAAGTGAATGAAAAACAAGCAGCTTTTTCTATCAGTTTGGCGACAAGTGTAGCGTGCAAGGGGGAGGGAATAAATGCCGTACGCCATTGAGGGCGTTCATCGTCATCCACTCTGTTAAGTGAGTCCCATTTATGTGAACCATCCTTTCACTTGTTGTGAACATGTGTTTAATATCAATAAATATCTTATGACCCAGAGTAACTACCATGTTCTTCTACGACTCCCTCGCTGGCAGCAGCGCACTCTCCACCATTCAGGTCAGTCGTCGGCATCCGCTGGGACTGGCCGCCGCCCGACTCGCTGCCGAAGCCATCGCCCAGGATATGAGCGAGAGCTATCAACTCGACTGCGAATGGGCAGATGAAGATGAGACCGAACTGCGCTTTCGCGGCTCGGGGGTACATGGCACTCTCACCCTGGACGACGATACCCTGGAACTGCAAGTGCATCTTGGCTTGATGCTGTTGCCGGTACGCAGCGTACTGGAACAGGAGATCCTCGATTATGTGGATAATCGCTTACCTTGTCCCAAACGTGTTTGAAACTTTTCGTCGCACTGGCATTAAATAAACCTGCGGTGAACGATGGCTGTTTGAAATAAGTGGGCAAACCATATCGTTTGCCAATGTGATTAACCGGCGATATCCGGATTCTGTTTTGTACGTTATTCGTCATTTCTATTTTCATATTTCGAGTCGGCACTCGCTATTGTCATCTTGATTACCCAAGGCTCTCGTCCGGATATGAGGGCATGAGCAACTTGCCGCCTCGGTAAATTCATTTTGTAGGGAAACAACCATGCCACCGAGTGAATTTATCTCCTGCGTCGATACCGCCTGGTTACGCATGGACAGACCCAATAACCTGATGCAGATCATCGGCGTCCTGATGTTTGAAGGGGAGCTTGATGAGGCAAGGTTGCGGGCCGGATTACGCCACACCATTTCGGTGCAACCCCGCTTCCACCAGCGGGCCATTCTGGAAGGGGGCTCCTACTACTGGCGCCATGACCCCGATTTCGATCTCGATCAGCACCTCAAGCGGGTGATCCTGCCGGGTAACGCAGGCAAGCTTGAGCTGGAGAAGCTGGTGGCCGATCTCGCCTCCACACCGCTCAACCACCAGCGCCCCCTGTGGGACATGCACCTGACCGACACCTCGTTGGGCGGGCAAGCGCTGGTGGTACGCATTCACCACGCCATGGGTGACGGCTTCTCGCTGGTGCGGGCCATGCTGACCATGATGGATAACACCCCGCAAGGCGCACCGCGACCGCCGTCACCGGAACCACTGGATGACAGCGAGGACGAGGAGGCAGACGACAGCCACCACGGCAGCCGACTGGTGCGGGCCGGTCTCAAGCTGACCGGCACCCTCTGGTCCAAATATGTCGAGGTGGTCACCCATCCCACCAAGGCGGTGGATTACCTCAAGACCGGGCGGGATCTGGCGAGCGAGCTGTGCAATATCGCCACCCTCAGTGATGACTCGCCCTGCCGCTTGCGGGGCAAAACCGCCAGTACCAAACGGGTGGCCTGGTCGGAGCAAATTGATCTGCCGGATATCAAGGCGGTGGGCAAGGTGCTGGGCTGCTCGGTCAACGATCTGCTGATCGCCGCGACCGCCGGGGCGTTTCGCCACTACCTGCAAGAGAAGGGGGATGACGCCAACAAGGTCAAGATCCGCGCGCTGGTGCCGGTCAACATGCGTGCGCCGGACGACGAGGGGGCGCTGGGCAACCGCTTCGGGCTGGTGGCCCTGGACTTGCCGCTGGATGTCGAGCATCCACTGCAACGGCTCTATACCGTGCGTGATCGGATGCAGGCGCTGCGCACCTCGCTTCAACCCGTGGTGGTGCTCAATCTGTTGCACGCCCTTGGTATGGCCCCCAATGCGGTGCAGCAGCAGGCGGTCGAGCTGCTCACGGCCAAGGCCAGTGCGGTGATCACCAATGTTCCCGGCCCGCAGCAGACCCTCTATATGGCGGGGGCGCGGCTGCGCCAGCCGCTGTTCTGGGTGCCGCAATCGGGGGATATCGGCGTCGGCGTCTCGATCCTCTCTTACGATCACAAGGTGCAACTGGGCCTTATCACCGACAAGAAGCTGGTGCCGGATCCGGATCGGGTGGTGGCGCGTTTTGCGGTGGAGTTTGAACAACTGTTGCTGCTGGTGCTGATGGAGCCGGATCTGCTGTTCGATCCCCATGGACTGGATGCCCTGCTCGGTTGATTGACGCAGAATCGACTGGCGACAGGTCGTTCAACCACTCAACAACCATCAACAAAGAGGCCAACCCGCGGGTTGGCCTCTTGTTTTGTTATCAATGGATGGCGGAGAGGGGGGGTTACTCCTCCAGCTCCTCGCGCGCCGCCTCCACATCGAGGCGCTCCATGGCATCCACCGGTTCGCACCCGGCCGCTTCGGCATAGAGGGCTTCGGCGGCTTTCAGGCGGCTCTTGCCGTGCAGCATCACCTGGGCGTTGGCGTACTCCATGCGGGCGATAGCCGAGTCGGGGATCAGCGCCAGCGCCTCCTTGAAGTGACGCTCTGACTCCTCTTTCTTGGCGCCATAGGTGAGACCACCAATCATGGCCCCCAGCTTGTCGACAATCTCTGCGTGCCAGGCACCGAACGCAATATGGGCTTCGGCGTGGTCGGGCTCAAGCTCCAACGCCTTCTCAAGGCTTGCCTTGATCTTGTCACCAATCCCCTGCGAGAGCGCCTTGGTGATGGAGATGACCTGACTGTAGCGACCGAGCGCCAGGGCGTGGAAATACCAGGCATTGACGTTATCGGGCTGGCGCTTTTGCAGCTTCTCGGCATGGCTGGCCGCCCGCTCGAAGGCGGCGCGCTTGGCGTACTTGTCCTCCAGCAGATAGCTGGCGTGGATCACCAGCGCCTTGTTCGCCACATTGAGTCCCGCTTCTCCGGCCGCTTCGCCAAGGGCGACGGCCTTGGCAAAATCTCCGGCATGATAGGCCCGCCAGGCATCCTGAACCTGCTCGTCCTCCGGCCAGGGTTCGGCATCCCCCTGATGGAGGCGATCCCAGTTGTCCGCCAGCTTCTGGCCAGCATAGTCATAGGCCGCGTCCGCGTAGGGGAAGGGGACAAATTCGAGTTGTGAAGTGGTCATGCATATTCTCCCTGTCGCATGTGAATCAAACCTTGTCGGTGTAGTGGTGGGCGAGGGCGCCCAGATGAGCGCGGGCATCGGCCCGCAAATAGGGGGCGACCAGCTGCATCACCTGAACGACGCCGAGGGCGATATCGGCATCCGCCTTGGGGTGTAGTGCCCGCTGGTAAGAGATCCAGAATGTGCCCACCAGCGCCACATTGGCCGCCAGGGTGCGTATCTGTTGCGCCGTGCCCTCCATCAGCCCGGCCGTTTGCAGGTGATTGCAAATGGCGGCGGCGGTCTGCTCCTTGCGGCGCAGCAGGGCGGAAAAGCGCTGCTCCACCTGATGATAACCGCTCATCAGGGTAGCGATATCGTAGTAGAGGAAACGGTACTGCCAGATGGCCTCAAACATCAGATGGAGGAAAAGCCAGATATCTTCCGCCTCATCGGAGGGGGTCGTGACCGCATCCAGCAGGCGATCCATCTGCTGCTCGAATTCACCGAACAGGGCGTTGACGATCTCCTCCTTGTTGTGGAAGTGGTAGTAAAGATTGCCCTGGCTTATCTCCATCTCGGCCGCAATGGCCGAGGTGGTGACGCCGGGTTCGCCCTGCCGGTTGAAGCAGGCGAGGGCAGTGGTCAGGATCCGCTCCCGGGTACGACGTTTGGGTTTGCGATCCATGCTACTCCTTCGAGGGTGAACGACGCACGCCGTGGCGATAGCGTTTGGCAAGCCAGTGCTGCAACTGCTCCAGCGACTTGTCTAGCGCATCGACCGAGCCACTGCCGGGGGCCAGCAGGGTGCGATGTTCATCTGCCAGCGCCCCCAGATTGAGCTCGAGGCCATGCTTGGCCAGCACCGGCGCCAGCTCGTCACGGCGTTGCCAGAGATCGCGGCGGGTATGCTGATAGGCGTGCTCGCAGAGGCGGCGACGATCCCGATAGCTGAACACATTGGTAAAGAACATCTCGCCATCGGCAGAGGAGGGCTCAAACAGCAAGGCGTCGGCGTCGGGATATTGATGTTTGTAACGATCCATCCCCACATGCATGCGGGAGTGGATAATGGCGCGAAAAGTCTGGGCCAGCACTACGGGCAGACCGCTATCCACCAGATTGGTCGGTGCGCCGGCGGCCATGTCTGCATCATAGGGCACCAGCGGATTGATGCAGAACACCAGATCCGCCCCCTCTTGCAGCGCCACCGAGGCGTGCAGGGTCTTGATCAGCGCCCCGTCCACATAGTAACGACCGTTGATCAGCGAGGGGGGAAAGAGGCCGGGCAGGGCGGCCGAAGCCTGTACCGCCGCCGAGATGGGCACGTCATCGAGCCCCGGGCTGCCGAAGGCAACCGGATGACCGGTGTCGAGTTCGGTGGCCACCACAAACAGCCGACTGCGCAGTTGGCGAAAATCGTTGCTGCGGCCGGGGCGCGAGAAAAACTGGGTCAGGGTGCGATCCACCCCGCGGTTGTCAAACAGTCCGGTCGGAATGGCTTTGGAGAGCCCCTGCAGCGACTCAAACAGGCTGCGCTTCCAGGGGGCCGCCAGATAGTAGGTCAGACTCTGCCACGCCAGCGGCGGGATCGAGGTCAGGCGCTCGGCGTATTCCCGAAAGGCGGGGCGAAGCAGGGTAGCCGGGTCAAACATCTCCCCCGCATCATCGCTGAGCAGGATCCGCACCAGCTTCGCCGGCGAGATACCGTTGGCCAGTGCCGATGCCACCACGGCCCCCGAGCTCACGCCAACATAGATGTCGGCATGGTCGAGACGCAGACCGCTGATGCTGTCGGAGAGCGCCGCGCAGGCACCGATCTCGTAGATGCCACCGAGCGGCCCGCCGCCGGCAAGGGCAATTGCGATGGTACTCATAGCGTCGCCTCCCTATCCATGACTCTCTCCATGACAAGACCGGCCCAGCGAGGGGCATGGGCCGGTATCAATCACCTTCTTTCACCGTGAGGGATCAGGGCAGGACGCTTTCCGCTTTGGCCTTCACCTCTTTCACCGCATCTTCGGCGGCGGAGAGCAGATCGGCGGCTTGCTCGACCACCGCCTCTTTAGCCTTGGCTACCGGGGCTTTCTTTACCGGTGGCTTGCGAGCGGCGGGCTTCTTGGCGGCTGCCGGCTTGGCTTCGGCTTCAGGGGCCTCTTCATCCTGGGCATCCAGCAGTTGCTGCACCACATCGGTCAGCTCGGCCATGCGCTTGGAGAGCTTGTCGATATCCTTGCGGGTCGGGATACCCAGACTGGCCACAGCGCGGGCGACGCGATCTTCAAACACCTGCTCCAGACGGCCCCAGGTATTGGCGGTCTTGTCGGTCACTGCGGCAATCTTCTCATCGGCGCTCTGACGGGTTTTGGCCTGCAGCGCTTCCCCTTCCTGCACCAGGGCTTCAAAGATCTTGCCACCCTCTTCCTGTGCTTTGGCATAGGCACCCAGACCCGCCAACCAGATCTGCTGGGTGGACTCCTTGATGGTGGAGGTGAGTTGGTTGTCGGTCACTGACCCTGCCAGTGCTTTCAATTTCTTAGCCATGATCTTCTCCTTGAATAACGACAGTTAAACGTAATGGCGACAACGACAACTGCAATCCGGTTGTGGCATTACTGATTTTTCAACTCCAGTCTAGGGACAAAAAATAGAGGGTTCTACCTAATAACGAAATAGTGAATGGGTGGAAATAAGGGATGGCTCACGAACCGGCAATCGAATTGCAGATTTCCATATGAAGCGTGATATATCTAACGGTAAGTAACAGCCAAATCAGTAGCGGAACAATGACATGAACTATTTCATCACAGGCGGAAGTGGCTTTATCGGGCGCAGGTTGATCAAAAAATTGCTGGAACGTGCGCCCGAGAATCGGGTCTATTTTTTGATGCGCGCCTCTCATCAGGATAAATTGCCGGAGTTGTTTGCATTCTGGCATGTGGATGAGCAAAGAGCCGTTCCGATCATTGGCGACATGACGCTGCCACTGCTGGGGGTATCAGCCGCCGAGCAGGAACAACTCCGCGGCCAGATCGATCACTTTTTCCATCTCGCGGCGATCTACGATCTCAACGCCAAGGCGGGCATCCAGCAACAGGTGAATACCGAAGGAACCCGCCAGGCGGTGCAACTTGCCGAGCGGTTGGGGGCGGGGCAGTTCCACCACTGCAGCTCCATCGCCGCAGCGGGCCTGTTTGACGGTCTGTTTCGGGAAGACATGTTCGACGAGGCCGAGCACCTCGATATGCCCTATTTCCAGACCAAACACGAAGCTAAAGGGATCGTTCGTAACGAATGCACCATTGCGTGGCGCATCTACCGGCCGGGGATCGTCGTCGGTGACGCCAATACCGGCGAGATGGACAAGATCGACGGCCCTTACTACTTCTTCAAGACCATTCAGAAGCTGCGCCGCCTGTTGCCGCCCTGGATGCCCGCCATCGGGGTGGAAGGGGGCCGCATCAATATCGTGCCGGTCAACTTTGTGGTCGATGCCATGGCCCATATCGCCCATCAGGACGGGGAGGAGAACAAAACCTTCCACCTGACCGATCCCAATCCGATGCGGGTTGGCGACATGCTCAGCACCTTCTCCCGTGCAGCCCATGCGCCGGAGCCTGCCATTCGCATCAACGCCTCTTTGTTCAGCTTCATTCCCCGCCACCTGACGGCGATGCTGATGACCATGACGCCAGTGCGCCGCATTCGCGATGCCGCCATCGCCGATCTGGGGCTGCCCAAGGATATCTTCCGCCTCATCAACTACCCGACCCGTTTTGACAGCCGGGAGACCCAGCGTCTGCTGAAAGGCACCGGCATCGAAGTGCCGCCGCTGCACAGCTATGCCTGGCGGCTGTGGGATTACTGGGAGCGCCATCTCGACCCCGAGCTCTTTATCGATCGCTCCCTGCGCGGTCGGGTCGAAGGAAAAGTGGTGCTGGTGACCGGCGCCACCTCCGGCATAGGCCGCGCCACCGCACGCAAACTGGCGGGGGCAGGGGCCATCGTGGTGACCATCGCCCGCGATGAGCAGAAAATTGCCGAAACCCAGGCCGAGTTTGCCGAACTGGGGCTCACCATGCAGGTCTATCAGGGCGATCTCGCCGATCTGGCGCAGGGTGAGGCGATCACTCGGCAGATTGTCGAAGAGCACGGCGGGGTAGATATTCTGATCAACAACGCCGGCCGCTCCATCCGCCGCTCCATTGAAGACTCCTTCGAGCGCTTCCACGATCTGGAGCGTACCATGCAGCTCAACTACTTCGGGGCGCTCAAGGTGATCATTGGGGTGCTGCCCACCATGATTGAGAAGAAAAAAGGGCACATCATCAACATCTCCTCCATCGGGGTGTTGACCAATGCGCCGCGCTTCTCCGCCTATGTTGCCTCCAAGTCGGCCCTTGATGCCTGGGTGCGCACCGCCGCCTCCGAGTTTGCCGACAAGGGGGTCAGCTTCTCCATCATCAATATGCCGCTGGTGAAAACGCCGATGGTCGCGCCGACCAAGGTCTATGAGCAGGTGCCGATGATGACGCCGGAAGAGGCCGCGGATCTGGTGTGCGATACCATCATCAACAAGCATGTACGGCTAGCAACCCGCCTCGGGGTGTTCGGTCAGGTGGTTCATGCGCTGGCACCGCGGGTAGCCCAGGTGATCATGAACACCAGCTTCCGCACCTTTGCCGATCCCAAGGATGGTGACAAATCCAAGGCGACCGCCGATCAGGTTGCCGTCTCGACCCTGATCAAGGGGATCCATTTCTAACCGGATGATGCGCCAAAGAGATGAGTAGGGGCCTGAGCAATCAGGCCCCTGTTTTATTTGGCAAAACGATTAAGGAAGGTCATGCCCGAGCCAGCAGATCAAGCAGCAGATCGGTGGTGCGGCGGGAGTAGAGCAGAGAGAGATGGCCGATGGCGGGCAACTCGATATCGTCCATGCCCGCCAACCGTTGCCACTCCTGCGGCATCACCACGTTGTCATGGCTGGTGCGCACCGAAATACCGGGCACGCAAAGTGGCACCGAGGCGAAACGCTGCAACCAGCCGGACCCGGGCTCCATCTCGCGGGCGTTGGCCCCCAGTCCAAGGGCGGCCAGCTGACTGCCCTGATGGGGGGTGGCCAGGGTGATCAGGCACGCAACCTTGTCACCGCCATGAAGAGCCAGATAGTCGCGACAGACCAGCCCCCCCATGCTGTGACCGACCAGCACCAGCTTGTCAGCCCCGGTCTGCGCCAGCACATCGTCAATCCGGGTGGCCAGCAGTGGCACCATCTCATCAATATGACCAAATGGTGGCATCAGGGTAATGGTGGCGACCACATGGCCTGCGGCTTCCAGTCGGGCACGCTGGGTACGCCAGATCCCGCGACTGCAACCGTAGCCATGCACCAGCAATACGGGGCGCTGGCATGGATGCAGCCGATCGGGTGCCATCAGTAAAGGCTCGAACGGCAGCAACCAGGTAAAGGTGTAGAGGTAGGCCAGCATCTCCTGCGCCATCATCTTCACCCTGCGCCAGGCGCCAATGGCCGGGGAGGGGTAGAAGCGGGTAAACAGCCAGCTGCCGAGCACCACCAGACAGCGCAAGCCCAGCAGGGCAAACACCACAAACAGCAGGGTCAGCAACCAGGGAAGTCCCACGACCAAGTGGGCGATACTCCCGAGGAGCAGCACCTCTACCATCAGCAGGATAAACAGGTGTCGTACGATCGTCATAAGGCCATGATCCGACCAGTCAGGCGTGGAAGTCAAATGGCACTTTGAGACAGCTTGATCCAGCGCGGCTTTTGTCGCTAAACCCCGGCGAACTCTTTTCCGGTGAGGTTATTTGCAATACTGTATATCCATACATATACTCTATCCATCATCACCAAGAGGAGGCCATCATGGCTGTCGAGATAAAATATGTGGTTGTTCGTGGGGGAGTGGAAAAAATGACCTTTGCCAGCAAAAAAGAGGCCGATGCCTATGACAAGCTGCTGGATACGGCCGACGAGTTGATGACCCTGTTGGCCAGCGCCCCGATCGAGCTGGCGCCAGAGCAGCAAGAGAGTCTGGCATTCTACCTGGCAGAACAGCGTGATGTGCTGCAAACCCTGCTGCGTGGCGGCAAGGTTCAGGCTGGCGCGAAAGAGGAAGAGGCTCCAGCTGCCAAGCGCAAAGAGAAGCCGCTCAAACAGGTGGCCTGATTGCCCAGGCCTGCTATTTCTCGGGGTAGATAGCCAAACCCATTCATTTATTTTGCATTTAAAACCATTTTTTCGGCTATTTACCCCGAGAATTTTTTAACAACCGTGCATATAACATGCATAACTGAATAGCGGGCGGCGATGAGCGACGTCAGCCAAATCAACGAGAGCGTAACGAACAAACAAGAGTGAGGTCGTCGTCCTGCTCGCTCCAGACAGCCTCAATCTGCAGCAACAAGTGACAGTACAAACACCAACAGAAGTCGCCTTCATGCATTACGAGCCCTTTTCTATCGTCTCGGCTCACAGACTCATATCGATTCATCTCATCACCAACAAACAACACCATGACTCAACACCCATTATCCTTGCCGCCCGCCATGCCGCTGTTTGACAGCCTGATCTATCTGGAAGCGGGCAACCCGCAGGTCAATCAGTACCTTGCCAACCTCAGCCTCAACGATGTGCCCGATGCCGGACTGGTTTACGAACTGGCGGTCGACTGGCTGCTGGAGCAGCGCAACAGCGAAAACAACTACAAAACCTATCGCAGCGAACTGACCACCTTTTTGCACTGGTGTTTTCGCGAGGCTGCCATCAGCCCGAAAGATCTCACTCGCCGCATCATGATCCGCTATCTCGATTACTGTCAGTCCCCACCTGACGAGTTGATCGCCTATCGCAACGTGGCGCAGTTTGTCCTCGACAAGGAGTGGGGAGAGCGATTGCCCAATCCGCAATGGCGACCATTTCTCGGCAAGCGGGATCTGGGCCGCACCTTGCCCTATCGTCTGAGCGAGCAAGCAATGAAGACCAAGCTCGCCATCTTGTCGGCCTTCTTCCAGTTCCTGATCCAGGAGGAGTACATGGACCGCAATCCCGCCCTGCTGCTGCAACGGGTCAAACGACCGCAGCAGCCGGAGGAGGGCGAGCAGGTGCAATGCTTTAGCGAGTTGCAATGGTCCTACGTGATGCAGGCTGCTGATACCCTGGCCAGCGACCACCCTGAACAGCACGAACGCAGCCGCTTTCTCATCATTCTGATGTATGCCTGCTATCTGCGGATCTCGGAGGTTGCCGCCAGGCCGGGCTTTACGCCGGTGATGGGGCAGTTTCGCCGGGAGCGAAAAACCGGCGTTTGGGGATATTTCATTCCACAGAGCAAGGGGGGAAAACGGCGTACCGTGGCGGTCTCCCAGGCGCTGTTGGCGGCACTCGAACGCTACCGCAGCTTCCTCGGTCTCTCCCCGTTGCCGACACCGGACGAGCAAACGCCGCTATTCGTTCGCCATAAAGCGGCCGCCCACGGCCGCGAGCAGGGCGAACTCAACGCCAACCTCGGCATTCGCCAGTTACGGGATTTGATCATGGTGATCATCGGCAAGGGGGCCGAGCTAGCCGAGCAGGATGGCTTTGCCCAGGATGCGGCCGAAATGCGGCAACTCTCTCCCCACGCCATTCGCCATACCGGGATCACCCATGACATCAACCTGCACGGGCGGCCGCTCTCCCACGTACAGGCCGATGCCGGACATGACAGCATCGACACCACCTCGAAATATCTGCACACCAGCAACAGTGAACGGCATGAGAGTGCACAGCAGAAACCGCTGGACCGCTTAAATAGCAAAAGTGAGAGATAACAACCATAAAAAACCAACGGCCAGTGTGACTTTGCCCTGTTCTCTGCAGGTTATTTTTGACACAAAGAGTGGTTCATTAAGGTCTCATACAAGCTGGAGCTGTTACTTTGCACTTCTCCAAAATGGCAATCGGTTCAGGGAACACTTTCGTGGCTCACACGGGGCGGTAAGGAACGAGCGCGTTGCCATCAGCGGGATAAACCGTTATCCCGTAGCAGAGAGAAAACAAACAATTACATAGCTTGCTGAAATACCGAGACACCCTATGCCGCTAGATATCATCAAAAAAACCTACAAGATTGTCGGACAAGGCGATCTGATGGCGCAATTTACCCTGATCCCTTCAGGCACCTTGAACATCTGGTTTCCCGACACCGGATTACAAATGGAAGCACCCTGCAGTCAGCTTCGCTTTGAAAATGACACCCTGCTCTATACCAATGGGATGCACTACAGCCAGGCGAGGGCATTCTGGTCGCTAACGCTTCATGGTGTCGATATGAGTGAACTGAAGAGACTGATCATTGAGGTGTGCAATAATTGCCGACCCGCGCACCAACCAACCGTCATGCCAAAACGCAAACGGTGGTTGACCGCCTGAAGGATCAACAGCAAGGCCGGTATCGCAAGATACCGGCCTTTTTCACGTCATGACGCAGCGTTGAAAAGCGAACAGAGTAGCGGGATCAGCAATATCCGGATTGGCCGCCACGAATGCAACACTTTAATAACATTGATATTTATTACTGACATGGCCCTTGCATATCCAGTCATCATTGGTGATATTGATATCAATATGACCCGATACCAAGGAGCAGGTATGCAAGTGGCAGTGGTGGAAAAGACATTCAGGATCGTCGGAAAAGGTTCGCTAATAGCCCAGTTCACCTTTATCTCTGGCTAATAACATCATGTCGATCAGCCAATAACATCATGCCGATCACCATTTTTCTACCCGCAGGAACTGCGTCTTTCTTTTACTCTGCCTGATCGGCATCGGTCAAGTTGATGCCCTGTTTTCGCATCGACTCACCTGTCAAACCTACTCGTACCGCTCTGTGGATCAGCCGGTCCAGGATCGCTTCTGCGAATGTGGCCTCTCCGATCATCCCATACCATTTCTCTACCGGCAGTTGGCTCGCAACCACTGTCGAGACCCTCCCGTAACGGGTATCGATGATCTCCAGCAAATTACTGCGCTCGGCCGCATCCAGCATCTCCATGCCC